>NZ_JBQFQR010000016.1:0-139558 GCF_056536985.1 Ruegeria sp. CH8
ACTGGTCTCCCGTCAACCGCGTCGACAACGCATTCGGAGACCGAAACCTCGTCTGCACATGCCCCCCAATGGACGCATACAAAGACGCAGCCGAATAAACAGCGGCAAAACAGACAAAACCCCCGCTCAGGCGGGGGTTTTCTATTCAGCGGCCTGTCTTTGTTGGGTCGAGGCCAGAAGCGCGGCCAGTTCCGGGCGACATGATCCGCAATTGGTTCCGGCCTGAAGGGCCTCACCAATGGCTTCGACCGAAATCAGTCCCTGGGTCTCGATCGCTGTCAGGATCGTGTTCACGCCGACATCAAAGCAGGAGCACAGAATTGGCCCCGGGTCCGGCATGTCTGCCGGGGCGCGGCCCGACAACAGGCCCAGATTGGGTGCCTGCGGCAGCGTCGCCAGATAGTCGCGCATCACCGCAACCGGTTGGGGTGAGACAAACAGCGCCGCAACCAGCCGTCCGTTTTGGTGGCAGGCCAGACGGGCCACGCCGCGGGCGGGGTCCTCAACCGCGGTGATTTCGGCGTCGGGTAATCCGAACAGGTCGCGGGCCGCGGCGTGCCAGTCTTCGACGGGATTCAGCCCTGCCAGCTCTGCGCGATAGCCAGATTTTGTTGGGCTTTGCGCCCAGTAATCGCAGCTTGGATTCATCTCACGGTCAGAAACCGCGAATCCGTACCATTTGGCGTTGAACCGGGTGACATTCACGACCGACGCCTTGCTTTCGGGCTGGCCCGAAACCGGGTCGGTTGCCGCCGCCACCACCGCGTCGATGCGGGCTGAGGGTGCGGTTTCTCCGGTCCAGTGGATCGGGGCAAAGACCTGACCCTTCGTGACATCCCGGTTGATCCGCGCGCGCAGGATGGCCTTGCCATGCGGGCTGGTCACTTCGACCAGATCGGCGGCGGAAATCTTGTGAGCCCGGGCGGCGTCGGGGTGAATGTCCAGAAACGGCTCGGGCAGATGTGCCGACAGGCGGGGCGACAGCCCGCTGCGGGTCATCGTGTGCCACTGATCGCGCAGCCGCCCGGTGTTCAGCCAGAACGGATAGCGGGGGCCGGTTTTTGCAGCAGGCGCGCGCCATTTGACCGGCAACAGTCGGGCTTGGCCGTCGGGGTGAAAGAACTGCCCATCCGCAAAGAACCGTCCGCCCTGCCGCGTGGCGGTCACGGGCCAGCGCGTCGGTTCCAGCGCGTCGTAGTCTGCGGCGCTCAGATCGGCGAGGCCCGAGATATCGAAATCCTTGCCAAACCGCGCGGCCACGCCGGACAGAACCGCATGTTCGCGGAAGATCTCGCCGGGGCTTTGGTAGTCAAAGGCCGAGGCCCAGCCCATCCGACGCCCGACCTCGCACAGGATGTCCCAGTCGGCGCGGGCCTGTCCGGGGGCAGGCAGAACTGCGCGTTGGCGGCTGATGGTGCGGTCGGAATTGGTGACGGTGCCGTCTTTCTCGGCCCAGGTCGAGGCGGGCAGCAGCACATCGGCCAGCCGGGCCGTGTCGGTGCGGTCGGTGATGTCCGAGACCACTGTAAACGGGCAGTTGGCGATTGCGTCGCGCACCGCGTCGGCCTCGGGCATCGACACCGCAGGATTGGTGTGGATCACCCATAGCGCCTTGATCAGTCCGTCTCCAACGGCGCGGAACATGTCCACCGCTTTCAGGCCGGGGGATTCTGGCATTGTCGGCGCTGACCAGAATTCGCGCACGGCGGCGCGGTGATCGGCGTTTTCGATATCCAGATGGCAGGCAAGCATATTGGCCAGCCCGCCGACCTCGCGCCCGCCCATGGCGTTGGGTTGACCGGTGACGGACAACGGACCGCAGCCGGGTTGGCCGATGCGCCCCGTGGCCAGATGGCAATTGAGGATCGCATTGACCTTGTCACTGCCTGAGGTGGACTGGTTCACGCCTTGGCTGAAGATGGTCACCACCCTCTGCGTGCCGGTCCACATCTGGCAGAACCGGTCGATATCCTCCGGGTCCAGCCCAGTGACCGAGACATCGTCGGCCATTGCACTGTCCAGCGCCTCGTGAATGCCGGTGGTGTGGGGCAGGAAACCCGCATCGACCAACCCAAGCGCATCGATCTGGGTCAACAGGTGGTTGAACAACGCCACGTCGCTGCCCGCCGCCAGTGGCAGATGCAGATCGGCGCTGTCACATGAGGCCGTGCGGCGCGGGTCGATCACCACGATCTTGGTGCCGCGCGCCTGCCGGGCGGACATCAGGCGCTGATACAGAACCGGATGACACCAAGCCAGGTTGGAGCCGACCAGAACCACCAGATCGGCCTCGTCGATATCCTCATAGGTGCCGGGGACGGTGTCGGTGCCGAAGGCGCGTTTGTGCCCCGCGACGGTCGAGGCCATACAAAGCCGCGAATTAGTATCGATATTGGCAGAGCCGATGAAGCCTTTCATCAGCTTGTTGGCGACATAGTAATCCTCGGTCAGCAACTGGCCCGAGACGTAGAACGCCACCGAATCCGGCCCGTGTTCGGCAATGGTGTCGCGGAACCGGTCGGCCACCAGTTGCAGCGCGTCATCCCAACCGGTTTCAACGCCCGACACACGCGGGGCCAGCAAGCGGAGCGACAGGCCGATGGTCTCGGCCAGCGCCGAGCCTTTTGAACAGAGCCGCCCGTGATTGGCGGGATGGTCCGGGTCACCGGTGACCGTCAGGCCTCCGGCACCGTCCGGCTGCAGCAGAACTCCACAGCCGACCCCGCAATAGGGGCAGGTCGAGCGCTTGGCGCAGGCGGTCAGATCCTTCACGCAGCGCTCCTTTGCCCCAGCGAGGTGCTGTCGAGCAGGATGCGGTCACCGTCCAGTTGCACCGGGTAAGTGGCGATCTGACCTTCGTCCGCTCCTTGAGCCTGACCGGAATTCAGGTCGAACACCCAATTGTGCAGCGGGCAGGTGACGGACTGGCCGTGCACGATGCCTTCTGACAGCGGCCCGCCTTTGTGCGGGCAGCGGTCCGATGCGGCAAAGACCTCATTTTCTGCCGTGCGGAACAGGGCGATGCAGCCAACCGGGGTTTTTACAACCCGCGCGCCGCGCAGGGGGATGTCGTCGATATGTCCGATGTCGATCCAGCTCATTCTGCGGCCTCCAGTGTCAGATCGGCCAGCGGCGCAAAGCGCGGGGCCTCTTTGGCCTGCTCGGCCCATGGGTCTTTGCGGTAGATGGATTGGCTGAGTTCAAACCGCTCAACCAGCGCGCGGCGGTTGTCGAGGTCATCCACCACGGTTTCCTTGATCCAGTCGAGGCCAACCTTCGCCATCCATTTATACAGACGGTCCAGATACTTGCCGCCTTCGCGATAGGCTTGAGTGATGGCCATAACGACCTCGATTGCTTCGTCTTCGGTGGGCACCTGTACCAGCAGTTCGGTTTCCTTGACGTCCATGCCCGCCGCGCCGCCGATGCTGATCTGATAGCCCGAGTCCACGCAGACCACGCCGATATCCTTACAAGTCGCCTCGGCACAGTTGCGCGGGCAGCCCGAGACCGCCAGTTTCAGCTTATGCGGCGTCCACGAGCCCCACAGGATTTTCTCAAGCTTCACGCCGAGGCCCGTGCTGTCCTGCGTGCCGAACCGGCAATGGTCGGTGCCGACACAGGTTTTCACGGTGCGTAGGCCTTTTGAATAGGCATGACCCGAAACCAGCCCGGCCTTGTTAAGATCGGACCAGATGTAAGGCAGGTCAGAGCCTTTCACGCCCAGCAAGTCGATGCGCTGGCCACCGGTGACTTTGACCGTGGGCACATCGTATTTCTCGGCCGCGTCAGCAATTGCGCGCAGTTCCGCTGGGTTGGTGATGCCGCCCCACATGCGGGGCACCACGCTGAACGTGCCGTCCTTCTGGATGTTGGCGTGTTTGCGTTCGTTGACGAAGCGGCTTTGCGGGTCGTCCTGATATTCGACCGGCCAATCTGCCAGCAGGTAGAAGTTCACCGCCGGGCGGCAGACATGGCAGCCGTTCCGGGTTTTCCAGCCCAGCTCCTGCCAGACGGCCTCCTGACTTTTCAGCTCTTGCGATTTGATCAGGCGGCGAACGTCCTCGTGGGTCAGGTCGCAGCAGCCACAGATGGGCTGCGCGGTGGGCATTTGGAAGTCATCGCCCAGCGTGACCTGCAGCAATTGTTCCACCAGCCCGGTGCAGGTTCCGCAGGACGCGCTGGCTTTGGTCGAGGCGCGGATTGCGCCCAGATCGGTTGCGCCGCCTTCGATGGCGGTGGTGATGTCGGATTTGCAAACGCCGTTGCAGCCACAGATTTCCGCCTCAGGCGGCAATGCTGCAACGGCTGAGAGAGGGTCCGCAGAGCCGCCCCCCTGATAGGCCGGGCCGAAGATCAGCGTCTCGCGCATTTCGGACACGTCCTCGCCGTCGCGGATCAGGCCGAAGAACCAGTTACTGTCGCCGGTGTCGCCATACATGACGGCGCCGACCAGCTTGTCACCTTCCAGAACCAGCCGCTTGTAGACGCCACGGGCCGGGTCGCGGAAGACGATGTCTTCGCGAGTGTCGCCCTCCGCAAAGTCGCCTGCACTGAACAGATCACAGCCGGTGACCTTCAGCTTGGTGGACAGTGAGCGCTGTTTGAACGCCGTTTCCTCACCCAGCAAGGTCTGAGCCAACACCTTGGCCTGATCATAGAGCGGCGCAACAAGGCCAAAAATCTCGCCCTGATGTTCGACGCATTCGCCAACGGCAAAGATATCGGCATCCGAGGTGATCATCTGATCGTCCACATGGATGCCGCGGCCAACGGCGAGGCCCGTGTCCTGCGCCAGGGTGGTGTTGGGGCGAATGCCCACAGCCATCACCAACAAGTCGCAGGGTAATTCCGTTCCGTCCTCCAGCAGCAACGCACGGGCCTTACCGTTCTCGCCAGCGATCTCGGTCGACTGAGCGTTGAGCAGAACGGTGATGCCTTTTTCTTCCAACGATTTCTTCAACAGGTAACCTGCGGCCGGGTCCAGTTGACGCTCCATCAGGTGACCCATGATATGCACCACGGTCACCTCGGCCCCACGTGCGGCCATGCCTGCGGCGGCCTCAAGGCCCAGCAAGCCGCCGCCGATCACGACGACCTTGTTGCCAGCGCCCATGCCCATCATCTGTTCGGTGTCTTCCAAATCGCGATAGGCGATCACGCCGTCCAGATCATGCCCCGGCATCGGGATCATGAAGGGGTTCGAACCGGTGCCGAAGATCAGCTTGTCATAAGGCACGTGGCCGTTCTCGCCTTCGACCACTTTCAGGTCGCGGTCGATTTTGACGACCTTCTCGCCGAACCGGCAGGTGATGCCCCGTTCGGCATACCAGGCGTGGTCATGGGTGACGATCTCTTCATAAGTCTGATCACCGGCCAGAACCGGGCTCAGCATGATGCGGTTGTAGTTCCCGCGCGGCTCGGCGTTGAACAGGGTGATGTCGAACGCATCGGGGGCAGCGTCAGTCAGGTGTTCCAACACCCGGCCCGAGGCCATGCCGGCTCCGATGACTACCAGTTTTTGTTTCATGTCATTCACTCCGCGGCGATGGCATTGGGGGAAGGGGTTTTCGGCTTGGGCTTTGCGCCGTGTTCGTATTCCTCGAGGAAATCCAACACCTCTTGCCGGTATTCGTAGTAGTCGGGATGGGCCAGCAGCGCCTTGCGGGTGCGCGGGCGCGGTAGGTCGACATTGGTGATCTTGCCGATAGTGGCCTGCGGGCCGTTAGTCATCATCACCACGCGATCGGCCAGCAGGATCGCCTCGTCCACGTCATGGGTGACGCAGATGGTGGTCACTTTCGTGCGCGACCAGACCTCCATCAGAACCTCTTGCAGTTCCCAGCGGGTCAGGCTGTCGAGCATCCCGAAGGGTTCATCCAGCAGCAGCAGTTTCGGGCTGAGCGCAAAGGCGCGGGCGATGCCCACACGCTGGCGCATGCCGTTCGACAGATCAGCGGCGGATTTATTCATCGCATCGGCTAGACCGACGCGTTCCAAATAGTATTCCACCACATCCTGCCGCTCAGCCTGGCTGGCGCGCGGATAGACGCGGTCGACGCCGACCGAGACGTTTTCTTTGGCGGTCAGCCAAGGGAACAGTGAGGGCGACTGGAACACAACAGCGCGTTCCGGGTCGGCGCCTTCGACATGGCGGCCATCCAGCTTGATCGCGCCTTTCGAAATTTCGTTCAGACCGGCAGCCATCGTCAGCACGGTGGACTTGCCGCAGCCCGAGTGGCCGATCAGCGAAATGAACTCACCCCGGTTGAGCTTGAGGTTGAAATCCTCGACCACAGTCAGCGGGCCTTTGGGCGTGGGATAGATCTTGTGTAACTGGCTGAAGTCCAGATAGCGTTCGTCGATCAGACCCGTCTGCGCCTCTTTCACCGCCGCCGGAACACCGTGGATCGGGGTCACGTCGGGCAGGGTCTTGGTGCCTTCGACCTTGGCCTCAATTCCCACATCCATCAGATATTTGGTGACCTCGCCGCGCAGGGCCTTGAACGTCTCGTCATGGTTCATGGCCGAGCGGTCGCGGGGGCGGGGGATCGAGACCTTGAACTCGGTCCCCAAGGTGCCATCAGGGTTCAGCGGGATGATGCGGTCGGCCAGCAGGATCGCCTCGTCCACGTCATTGGTGATCAGGACACAGGTCTTGCGGTTTTCTTCCCAGATTTTTTCGATCTCTTCCGCCAGATTGCCACGGGTCAGCGCGTCCAGCGCCGACAGGGGCTCGTCCAACAGCAGAACCTCGGGGTCCATCGCCAGCGCTCGGGCCACATTCACCCGCTGACGCATCCCGCCCGACAGTTCGGCTGGGCGACGACCGGCGGCGTGGCTCAGGCCGACCATGCGGATGTAATGGGCAACCTTTTCCTCTTTCTCGGCTTTGGGCATCTTGGGGAACACCGCATCCACGGCCAACCGCACATTGCCCGTGACCGTAAGCCACGGCATCAGCGAGTAGTTCTGGAAGATCACCCCCCGTTCCGGCGCGGGGCCGGTGATCGGGGCGTCACGGAAGGTCACGCTGCCCTTGGTGGGAAACTCGATCCCCGCCATCAGGTTGATCAGCGTGGTCTTGCCGGTGCCGGAAAAGCCCAGCAACACCACGAACTCGCCTTCTTCAACCGAGAGGTCAATGTCCTTCAGCACAGCCGTCGCAGCGGTGCCGGTGCCGAAGGATTTGCTGACGTTCTTGAATTCCATCACAGCCATGTCGATCACCGGTTGTTCGAGAAGGTGAACAGGGACTGCAGCGCGTACATCACGCGATCCAGCAGGAAGCCGATGATGCCGATGGTGAATACAGCAACCATGATCTTGGCGAGCGAGCTGGAGGAGCCGTTCTGGAACTCATCCCAGACGAACTTGCCCAGACCGGGGTTCTGCGCCAGCATCTCAGCCGCGATCAGAACCATCCAGCCAACGCCCAAAGACAGGCGCAGACCGGTGAAGATCAGCGGCAGGGCCGAGGGCAGCACCAGCTTGGTGATCTTGGTGTAGGTGTTCATCTTCAGAACCTTCGACACGTTCACCAGATCCTTGTCGATCGACGCCACACCCAGCGAGGTGTTGATCAGCGTCGGCCACAGCGAACACAGCGTCACTGTAATGGCCGAAATCAGGAAGGATTTGGCAAACCAGCCGTCATTGGTGACGTAGACGGCCGAGACGATCATCGTCACAATCGGCAGCCAGGCCAACGGCGAGACCGGTTTGAAAATCTGGATCAGCGGGTTCAGTGCCGCATTTGCGGTGGGCGACAGGCCCGCAGCGATGCCCAGCGGCACGGCCACGATGGTGGCGATCAGAAAGCCGAAGAAGACCGTTTTGATCGAGGTCCAGATCTGGTTGTAATAGCTCGGCGCGCCGGTATAGGCGACTTCTTTAACCTTTTCGGGCTGGCCTGCGTCGATGAATTTCTGGTTCCGCTTTTCGACCATCGCCTCGAACTTCGCCTTCTTGGCAGCCTTGGCCTGAGCGTCCTGATGCAAGCTGACCGCCTCGGACCATACCTGAGCCGGTCCGGGAACAGCGCCCAGCGAGGTTTGTACCTTGGGCGCCAACGTGCCCCACAACAGCAGGAACGCGCAGATGGCCAGCAGCGGCACGGCCAGCAAACGCCAAATCTCGCCCATCTGGGCGCGGGGGTTGTCGCCTGCGGCGGCTTTCAGAACCGGGGTGATCCAGGACAGGCCCAAAACCTGAAACCATTTGTCGGCGGCGTTGATCCGGGTGAACAGGCGGGCCTTGCGGGCCTCGCGTTCAGCATCAGCGGATAGCGTATCGTGGTCGATGGCTGTCATCTTGCGGTCTCCTGGCCCGGGTTGCGATCCGGGCGGGGGTAGAATTCTGAGTGAGAGGGAAGCCCCCCGACCGCTCGGGGCCGGGAGGCAGGGGAGTTAGCCCTGAACTTCGGTGCCGACGACGACCTGCTCGCCTTTCAGACCAATCGGCAGGCTTTGCAGGTAGGCGTTGGGCTGGCGGGCGTCATAAGGAATGCCGTCGATGATATCCTCGGCGGGCGTCGGAGCTTTGTAGCCATCGCTGTCCCAGGGGAAGTCGGCCTCGTTCGCCAGACCTTCGTCCACCAGCATGCGAGCGGCGTCCAGATAGATGTCGGGGCGATAGACCGACTTGGCGACCTCGTCATACCACGCATCCGTCTGCGGCTCGGCGATCTGGCCCCAGCGGCGCATCTGGGTCAGGTACCAGATGGCGTCAGAATAGAACGGGTAGGTCGCGTTATAGCGGAAGAAAACGTTGAAGTCGGGCACCTCTCGCTTGTCGCCCTTTTCATATTCGAACGTCCCGGTCATCGAGTTCGCGATCACGTCGTAATCGGCGCCCACATATTCCGGCTGGCTCAGCATCTCGACCGCAGCCGGGCGGTTGGCGTTGTCATTTTCGTCCAGCCAGATCGCGGCCCGGATCAGAGCCTTGGTCACGGCGCGGGTGGTGTTGGGGTACTGCTCGGCGAACTCGGCATTGATGCCAAAGACTTTTTCCGGGTTGTTCTTCCACAGCTCATAATCGGTGATCACAGGCACGCCGATGCCTTTAAACACGGCCTGCTGGTTCCACGGCTCACCCACGCAATAGCCATAGATGGTGCCGGCTTCCAAAGTCGCAGGCATCTGCGGCGGCGGCGTCACCGACAGGAACACATCCGCGCCAATCTGGCCGGTCACGTCTTCGGGGCTGTAGTATCCGGGGTTCAGACCACCGGCAGCCAGCCAGTAGCGCAGTTCGTAGTTGTGGGTCGAAACCGGAAAGACCATGCCCATGTTGAACGGCTTGCCTTCAGATTTGTATTTTTCAACCACCGGGGCCAGCGCCTCGGCACTGATCGGATGTTGCGGGCGACCGTCATCCATCACCGGGATGTTCGGCTTCATCTCTTCCCAAATCTCGTTCGACACGGTGATGCCGTTGCCGTTCAAGTCCATCGAGAAGGGGGTGACGATATGCGCCTCGGTGCCGTAACCGATGGTTGCGGCCAAAGGCTGACCAGCCAGCATATGCGCGCCGTCCAACTGGCCGTCGATCACGCCGTCCAGAAGAACTTTCCAGTTGGCCTGTGCTTCGAGCGTCACAAACAGGCCTTCATCCAGGAAGTAGCCATTTTCATAAGCGACAGCCAAAGGGGCCATGTCGGTCAGTTTGATAAAGCCGAAGGTCAGCTCGTCTTTTTCCAGTTCCAGCGTCTCGGCCATCGCCGGGCTGATCAGGGCGGTGGTGGCGACAAAGCCTGCAATCAATCTTTTCATGTGGGTCTGTCCCTTGTGTATGTTCCCGGGTCACCGGGGGTGAAAAAGAAAAAGCCGCTGCACGCTCTGACCGGGAGGAGGTGGTCAGAGTGTGAGCGGCTTTGCTCAGTCGATCCCAAACTTTGGGAAGAATTTCCTCGACACACGCCATTGCGTGCCGTTGAGATAAGATTCGGAGAAACTCGGCCTCGGCTCAAGCAGTTTTGCTGCAATGCGGCGTGATTTTCTGCGATTGCGTTGTTTGACGCTGGTGATCGCCTATTTTTTGGGCGTCAGATATCCTGTGGGTCAAAAATGCGCCCATCCAGAAACGCGTCCCGTTTCAGCGACAACTGCCCGTTATGCGAGGCGACGGGGGTGGTTTCCCGAATCGCGCCTTCGAGTTTTTCAGACGCGCCGGGCAGGTCGGCCCCGATGTCGGCCAGCTGATCGCGGTATATATCGCTGCGGAACACGCTGCCTGCCTGCGCCCGCGCCAGATGCGGGTCCAGACCGTATCGTGTGGCCAGACGCTGGGCGATCCACTTGGCCTGACTGCGCCAGGGGAAATTCGCGGCCCCGTCATGGAATTCGAGGAATCCCGGCACTTCGCGCTGTTCCGCCTGCCCCGAGATGGTGAACCGGCCCGATAAGGCCCGATCAATCAACTCCGAGGGCAAGTTCAGGTAAGCATCGCGCGCCAGTATCTCGGCGGCGGCGGTTTGGCTGCCCGGCTGGCCCAGCCAGCGGCCTGCCCGCCAAACGGCCCGCATCAGTTTGCCCAGCAGATGCGGTTCGGTTTCTGCCCACTCGGTCCGCACCGCCAGCACTTTTTCCGGCGCAAAGGCCCAGATCGCCTGACCGGGCAGCAACAATGCCCCAGCCTGCGATTCCACCGCGACCGAGCCCCAGGGCTCGCCTACACAGAACGCATCCACATCCCCTTCGGCCAGCGCCTGAGCCATCAATGGTGGCGGAATGGTGCGCACTTCGACCCCGACCTCTGACAATTCGGTGGCCTCAAGCCAGCAATGCAGCAGTTCCACATGCAGCGAGAAGGGGAAGGGCACGCCAAAAACCAAAGGCCGATCCGCGACCGAGGCCAGCGCTGCGGCAGCCATGAACGGATCGTGGAAGTCGAAACCATATCCGGCTTCGCGCAGGCGGATTTCCAAAGCCCGGCTGACACCGATGACGTCTCCGTTCACCGACAGGACCGAGACCGCGGACAAGGGTTGCGTCACCCCGCCCAACCCAAGAGCCATTGCGACGGGTACGGGCGACAGCAAATGCGCCGCGTCCACTCGGCCAAATGCCAGCATATCGCGCACCGACGACCACGAGGGTGCAGCGATCAACTCCAGCTCAACCCCTTCGGCACGGGCAAGACCCATCTCATGCGCCACAATCAGAGGCGCGGCATCGACCAAAGGCACATAAGCGACGGGCAGGGTGACCGCGCTCATGACAGCAGCCCTGACGCGGTGACCAGCGCCTCGGCCACGTCGGCGACGCGGCGGCCCTGATCCATGGCGGCCTTGCGCAACAGGGCGTAAGCCTCTTCTTCCTCCACCCCGCGCGCCTTCATCAGCAACCCTTTGGCACGGTCGATCACCTTGCGTTCCTCCAGCGCGCGTTTGGTCTCGGCCAGTTCGCGGCGCATCTGGCGGACGATCTGAAACCGGGCGATGGCGGCATCCAGAACCGGTTTCAGCCGGTCGGGTTGCATTCCGTCGACCACATAGGCCGACAGCCCGGCCTCGATCGCGGTCGAGGCCAGATCCCCGGCGGCGCCCGACACGAACATCGCCACCGGGCGTTCCAACGGACCCGAGGCCAAGGTCAGTTCCTCAAGCATGTCGCGGGTGGGATTGTCGATATCGATCAGCACCACATCCGGCACCAGCGCCGCGATCTTGCGCGCCAAGCTTGAGACATTTCCGATCACATGCACATCATAAGAACCGGACGCCTTGAGCGCGTCGACGATGGCAATCGCGCGTTCGCGGTCTTCTTCTACGACAACTATGGTCAGGGCGTCGGGCATGGCACCTTTTCACCGGCTCTCCGGGCGACCTCAAGAGAATGGGGCGCAATCTGGTGAGGATTACGCATGAATGCCTAAAAAACAGTCAAACACATCCGGGGTCGTATGAAAAACCCGTTAACCTTTCGCCTATCGGAAACTTGCGACCGCGAACGGCACGGGCAAAAATGTCGTTTTCCGGATTCAAAGCGTCTTTTCCGCTTGCTGCGCCGCGGCGGGCTTTCTAGGTGTTGCGGTGGGACACCCCTCCCCAACGAGGGGCGTGTATCTGGAAGGGTAATACAGATGACAAATGAACAACCGGCAACGCGGCCGGCGAATCCGCGTTTTTCCTCGGGCCCCTGTGCCAAACCCCCCACATTTGAGCTGTCCAAACTGGTTGATGCTGCGCTGGGCCGGTCGCACCGTGCTTCTGTTGGCAAGGACAAGCTGAAAGCGGCCATCGAAGGCACGCGCGAGGTTCTGGGCATTCCGGCAGATTACAAGATCGGCATCGTTCCCGCCTCGGACACCGGCGCGGTCGAGATGGCTCTGTGGTCGCTGCTGGGCGAACGCAAGGTCGAGATGCTGGCGTGGGAGAGCTTTGGTTCCGGCTGGGTGACCGATGTGGTCAAGCAGCTAAAAATCGACGCCGAGGTGAAAACCGCCGACTACGGGCAGATCGTGGATCTCGCTTCAATCGATTTCGCCAATGACGTTGTGTTTACGTGGAACGGCACCACCTCGGGCGTGCGGGTTCCCAATGGCGACTGGATCGCCGATGACCGTCAGGGTCTGACGATCTGCGATGCGACCTCGGCTGCGTTCGCGATGGACCTACCCTGGGACAAGCTGGATGTGACCACCTTCAGCTGGCAGAAAGTGCTGGGTGGCGAAGCGGCCCACGGCATGCTGATCTTGTCGCCCCGCGCGGTGGAACGGCTGGAAAGCTACACCCCCGCATGGCCGCTGCCGAAGATTTTCCGCCTGACCAAGGGTGGTAAGCTGATCGAAGGCATCTTTACCGGTGCCACCATCAACACGCCGTCGATGCTGGCGGTCGAAGATTACCTGTTCGCGCTGGACTGGGCGGGCTCGGTCGGCGGGCTGCAGGGGCTGATTGCCCGCGCGGATGCCAATGCCGGTGCGGTACACGCATTCTGCGATCAGAATGACTGGATTGCCAATCTGGCCGAGGATGCAGCGACGCAATCCAACACGTCCGTCTGCCTGAAATTCACCGATCCGCGCATTCAGGACGGCGCCACTTTCGCCAAGGCCGTGGCCAAGCGGCTTGAGGTCGAGAACATCGCGCTGGACATCGGTGCTTATCGCGACGCGCCAGCGGGTCTGCGTATCTGGTGCGGCGGTACGGTCGAGACCTCGGATATCGAGGCGATGCTGCCGTGGCTCGCCTGGGCCTTTGAGGCCGAGATTGCGGCGCAGTCTGAAGCTGCCTGACTTTTCACCGGGCCGCCCAAGGCCCGGACCTTCTATACAATTCAAGGACCAGAGACTATGGCCCCCAAAGTACTCGTATCTGACAAGCTCAGCGAAACCGCCGTGCAGATCTTCCGCGATCGCGGCATCGACGTGGATTTCATGCCCGATCTGGGCAAGGACAAAGACAAGCTGGCCGAGGTGATCGGTCAGTATGACGGTCTTGCCATTCGTTCGGCCACCAAGGTCACGCCGACCCTGCTGGAAAAAGCCGACAACCTGAAGGTCATCGGACGCGCCGGGATCGGCACAGATAACGTAGACAAGGACGCGGCGTCCAAGAAAGGCGTGATCGTGATGAACACGCCCTTTGGCAACATGATCACCACCGCTGAACACGCGATAGCGATGATGTTCGCCGTGGCGCGGCAAATCCCCGAGGCCAGCACCTCGACCCATGCGGGCAAGTGGGAAAAGTCCAAGTTCATGGGGATTGAGCTGACCAACAAAACTCTCGGCGTCATTGGTGCCGGCAACATCGGCGGCATCGTCTGCGAACGCGCGCTGGGCCTGAAAATGAAGGTCATCGCCTATGATCCCTTTCTGGGCGAAGATAAGGCCGCCAAGATGGGTGTGGAGAAAGTTGAGCTGGACGAGCTGCTGGCGCGTGCCGATTTCATCACCTTACACGTGCCGCTGACCGATCAAACCCGTAATATCCTGAGCCGCGAGAACCTGGAAAAAACCAAGCCGGGCGTGCGTATCATCAACTGTGCTCGCGGTGGGCTGGTCGATGAGGATGCATTGGCCGAGATGCTGCAATCCGGTCGTGTTGCCGGTGCGGCCTTTGACGTGTTCAGCGAAGAACCAGCCAAGGAAAACGTCCTGTTCAACCTGTCCAACGTGGTCTGCACGCCCCACCTTGGCGCGGCGACAACCGAAGCGCAGGAAAACGTGGCGCTGCAGGTGGCCGAGCAGATCTCGAACTATCTGCTGACGGGTGCTGTGGAAAACGCACTGAACATGCCCAGCGTGACCGCCGAAGAGGCCAAAGTCATGGGCCCGTGGATCAAGCTGGCAGGTCATCTGGGCAGCTTCATCGGCCAGATGACGGATGAGCCGGTTCAGGCGATCAACATCCTTTATGACGGTGTGGCCGCCGAGATGAACCTGGCCGCGTTGAACTGTGCCGTGGTCGCGGGGATCATGAAAAAGTTCAATCCCGAGGTAAACATGGTCTCGGCTCCGGTCATTGCCAAAGAACGTGGTATCAAGATCTCGACCACCAATCAGGACAAGTCCGGTGCGTTTGAGGGTTATATCAAGGTCACCGTGGTCACTACCAAACGCGAACGTTCCATCGGTGGCACGGTGTTCAGCGACGGCAAGCCGCGCTTTATCCAGATCAAAGGCATCAATATCGATGCCGAAATCGGCGCGCATATGCTCTACACCACCAACGAGGACGTGCCGGGCATCATCGGTGCGCTGGGCCAGACCATGGGCGACAACGGCGTCAACATCGCGAACTTTACCCTCGGACGGTCCGAAGCGGGTGGTGAGGCGATTGCTTTGCTTTACGTCGACGAACCGGTCCCGGCCGAAGCCCGCGCCAAGCTGGCCGAGACGGGTCTGTTCACCCAGATCAAACCGTTGGAGTTCGATGTCGCCTAAGCGGTGTTGAATTTCTGAGACAATCCGTACCCGCGCCACCCAAGGCGCGGGTATTTTCTTTTCTGGCGGCCTGAAACGCGCCACAAGCAGGGTATTCGTTTTGCCCGAGGATTTTGCATGACCTCCCCCATCTACGCCGTTGGCGATATTCACGGTCAACTTGGCATGCTGGAACACGCGCTGCACCTGATCGAACAAGACGGTGGGCCGGATGCGCGCATTGTGTTTCTGGGGGATTATGTGGACCGCGGCCCCGACAGTCGTGGCGTGCTGGACCTGTTGATCGAGGGGCAACGGGCAGGCCGGAACTGGATCATGGTCAAGGGCAACCACGACCGGATGATGGCCCGGTTCGTGCAGGAGTGTGTGATTGCTGACAATCGCCTGCCGATCACGCTCAGCTGGCTTCACCCGCGTTTGGGCGGGCGGGAAACGCTGGGTTCCTACGGGGTCGAGGTCGTGGATGGGGACCGCATCTTTCAGGTCAACGAACGCGCTTGTGCGGCAGTGCCACCCGAACATATCGACTTCATCAATGCACTGCCTTTGTATCATCAGGAGGGTGAGTTGCTGTTCGTCCACGCGGGCATCCGACCCGGCATTCCGTTGGAACAACAGGCCGAGGATGATTTGATCTGGATCCGTCACGAGTTTCTACGCGACCCCGGCCCGCATCCGTGGCTGGTGGTGCATGGGCACACGCCGGTGGACCGGGCCGAACATTGCGGTATTCGGATCAATCTGGACGCGGGCGCGGGCTATGGTCGTCCGCTGGCCACGGCGGTGTTCGAAGGCCGCGACTGCTGGCTGCTGACCGAAGCAGGGCGGGTTCCGCTGACACCTAAACCTTGGTGAACAGGTCCTTGTAGTCCTCGCGCAGGACGTTTTTCTGCACTTTGCCCATCGTATTGCGCGGCAGTTCCTCCAGCACGATCAGTTTGCGGGGATGTTTGAACCGGGCCAAAGCGTCCTGCACATTGGCCAGAATGGCCTCAGGGTCCGGGGTCTGCCCCGGCTCGGGCACCAGAATACCCACCGGGGTTTCGCCGAAATCCGGATGCGGCACGCCGATCACCGCGCTTTCCAGCACGCCGGGCTGATCATCCAGCACCAGTTCGACCTCTTTGGGGTAGATGTTGTAGCCGCCCGAGATGATCAGGTCTTTGCCCCGACCAACGATATGGACATAGCCGTCCTCATCCACACGCCCCAGATCGCCGGTGATGAAGAACCCGTCCTCGCGCAGCTCGGCGGCGGTTTTCTCGGGCATCTGCCAATAGCCCTCGAATACGTTCGGGCCGCGCACCTCAATCACGCCAATCTCACCTTTCGGCAGTGGTTCCCCGGTTTCCGGGTCAGTGACCTTCAGATCCACATCCGGCAACGGGAAGCCAACCGTACCCGCACGACGCTCGCCGTCATAAGGGTTCGAGGTGCTCATGTTGGTTTCGGTCATGCCATAGCGTTCAAGGATGCGGTGCCCGGTGCGGGTCTCAAACCGCTCATGGGTTTCCGCCAGCAACGGGGCTGAGCCCGAGATGAACAGCCGCATATGCCCTGCCAGATCGCCGGTAAAACGATCATCGTCCAGCAAGCGGGTGTAGAAGGTCGGCACCCCCATCATCGACGTGGCCCGTGGCATCAGGCGCAGCATGTCTTCAAGGTCGAATTTCGGCAGAAAGATCATCGACCCGCCCGAAGCCAGCACCACGTTGGTCGCCACAAACAGCCCGTGAGTGTGAAAGATCGGCAGGGCGTGCAGCAGCACGTCGTCCCGCGTAAAGCGCCATTCCTGCACCAACGTTTCGGCATTGGACAACAGGTTCGCTTGCGTCAGCATTGCGCCTTTCGACCGCCCGGTGGTGCCCGAGGTATAAAGGAAGGCTGCCAGATCATCCTCGGCGCGGCGAACAGGCTCAAACGCGGGTAACATGCCCATGGACCGCCGCATCAGACTGCCCGAGCCGTCGGCGTTCAGCGTCTCTAACCGTGCGTTTTGGGCAGCCGTGATGGGGACGAGACCTTCGGCCTTTGCATCGTCGCAGACAACCAGCTTGGCGCCGCTGTTTTCAATGAAATACTGCAGTTCGGTGGTGGTGTAGCCCGTGTTGAGCGGTAGAAAAATCAGCCCGGTCTGCGCGCAGGCGGCATATAGCGCCAGCGCCTCGGGCGATTTTTCAACCTGCACGGCCACCCGTTCGCCGGGCTCCAGCTCATACCCGGTAAGGGCGTTGGCGATCTGCGCGGCCATGTCCAGAAAGGCCGCATGGGTCATGGTCTGACCATCGGGCAAGTTCAGGAACGGGGTATCCTTGCCCGCGTGAATGCCAAACAGCCGGTCATACAGCGGGTTTCCCATATCTTCATTCCTTTGCGCCTGCTCAATACGGGGCCGAATCTGTCGCGGATTGGTTGGGCGGTAAAGCGGAAAACGGGGTGAGGGTCAGAATTCCGTGGTCATCCTGTAGCCAGCGGCAAAGAACATCTTGGCAAAGGTTACCGGTTCCCCCTGCAGCCACGTGATCCGCTCGCCGGTAAACACCGGTTCACCTTCGGGCACGTCCAGAAATCCGGCGACCGTGGCATCGGCGCGGCTGGCCAGAAAGCTCAACTCGACATTGGTGAAGGGCACGGTCTGGATCAGCCACTCATTCGGGCCGATCTGCGAGAAATCCGCCTGCTCCACCTGCGGGACCGAGGCGGTGACGATCCAGCGATCCTCGTACTGAAACGGGGTATTGCTGTTGAAATGCATGCAACGTACATGCACCACGCTTTGTCCCGGTTGCAGGGCCAGACGGGCGCTGAGCCACTCCGGAGCAGTCGCTGAATTCGACGAAACCAGCGCATAGCGATAGGTGCCGCCCAATGCCTCGACCTCATCGCGGACCATGGGGATGGTGAACCGGGCTTGCCGCTGAGGGGCGCTCAGAACGCGGGTACCGGCTTTGCGGCGGCGCTCCAGATAGCCTTCATCGGCCAGTTCCCGCAGGGCGCGATTAACCGTGGTCCGGGTGCAGGAGAACTCGATTGCAAGCTCCTGCTCATTGGGCAGCAGCGAGTCCGGTTGCAACTCGCCCGACCGGATGCGCGCCAAAACGGTCTGCTTGATGTCTTTGTAGCTGGTGGTTTCGCTGGGCTGAGGCATGGCGCAGCTTTAGACCGAGGCCAGCAGGTCCGCAATCGCGGATCGATAAGCAGGTATGATCCGGTCGCGCGCGACGTGGCGTCCCTGTTGTACCATATGACGCCCGGCGGACCACAGATCGGTGACCAGCCCGTCGGGTGCCGCAAAACACAGCCCGTCCAGCAGTTGATCATCGCTGAGGGCGCAGATGGTCGGGTGATTTCGGTCAACGGCCACCAGATCGGCCAGTTTGCCCTCGGCAATCTCACCCGCGTTGCGACTAAGGGCCTGCGCGCCACCCAGCGCCGCCTGGGTGTAAAGCGCGTGACCGACCGAGCCGTCCTTGACCAGAACAGCCCGCTGTTGGTCGCGCAAACGCTGAGAATACTCCAGAGTGCGCAGCTCTTCGGGCAGGGAAATCCTAATGTTAGAGTCTGATCCAACGCCAAAACGCCCCCCTCCAGCGACATATACAGCGCCGTTGAAGATACCGTCGCCCAGATTGGCCTCGGTGATTGGACACAGGCCTGCAACCGCGCTGGACCGGGCCAAGGCAGAGGTTTCAGTATCGGTCATGTGGGTCGCGTGGATCAGGCACCAGCGCGCGTCGACAGGCGCATTGTCCAGCAACCAGGCTACGGGACGTTGGCCCAACGCAGCCTGCACATCGGTGACCTCCTGCACCTGTTCAGCGATGTGGATATGCACGGGTCCATCAGGTGTGGCTTTTAGCGCCTCGGACAAATCCAAGGGCGAAGTTGCGCGTAACGAATGCGGCGCTATACCCACTTCAGAGTCAGTGTCTGGCAACCTAGAGCGGCACTCATCGACCAATTTCAGGAATCGGTCTACATCATTGCCAAACCGCAGCTGCCCGCCCGAGAGAGGCTCTTGCGCGACGCCGCCATAGGTGTAGAGCACGGGCAGGTGGGTCAGGCCGATCCCCGTTTGCTGTGCGGCGGCAAAAATGCGTTGGCTGAGTTCCGACAGCAGATCATAGGGTACGCCGCCGGGTTGGTGATGGACATAGTGGAACTCACCGACCGAGGCATACCCGGCCTCTTGCATCTCCATGAACACCAGCGCGGCGATGGCTTCGATCTGCTCCGGCGTCAGGCGGTCCAGAAAGCGGTACATCAGGTTGCGCCAGGTCCAGAAACTCTCGCGCCCGGCAGCGCGGGTCTCGGTCATGCCCGCCATGGCCCGTTGAAAAGCATGGCTGTGCAGGTTCCCCAGGGCAGGCAACAGCACGTCGACTTGCACGTCCTCGGGGGCAGCAGCGGCCTGCTTCCGAATGCGGGTAATGCGCCCGAGGTCGATCTCGACCCGCACATCATGAGCCCAGTCAGAGCCTAATAAGGCTGTTTTAGCGTGGATCAGCATTCCGCTTCCAATTTGTGTAGACTTTATACTTTTACACATATACGAAAAAATCAAGCAAGAGGGGAGCCGAAAAGAATCGCCATGACCAGAAAATCGGTCCTTACCAGCGCCGTGATGGCCACGATGTCCAAAGGTGACACACCCTATGGGCTCTGCCGGGATGCGGCGATTGCCATCGACGGCTCAGTTATCGTCTGGGCCGGTGAGCGACGGGACCTGCCCGCCAATTACGCCGATTGGACGGTTGAGGATTTCGGAGCGCGCCTGATCACACCCGCCCTGATCGATGCGCACACCCATGTGGTATTCGGCGGCAACCGCGCGACCGAGTTTGAGATGCGCCTGAACGGGGCTTCCTACGAGGAAATCGCCCGCGCCGGGGGCGGCATCCTGTCCACGGTCAACGCCACGCGGTCGGCCAGCGAGGCGGAACTGCTGACAGACGCCTTGACCCGGGTGGATGCGTTGCTGGCCGAAGGCGTCTGCACCATCGAGGTCAAATCCGGCTATGGGCTGGATACGGAAACCGAGCTGAAGATGTTGCGCGTGGCTCGCCGGATCGGCGAAGCCCGCCCGGTGCGGGTCAAGACAAGCTTTCTGGGCGCCCATGCGGTGCCGCCCGAATATGCCGGACGGGCCGATGACTATATCCAAAAGGTCTGCATCCCAACTCTGCGTACGGCCCATGCCGAGGGGCTGGTGGATGCGGTGGACGGGTTCTGCGAAGGCATCGCCTTCACCCCCGCCCAGATCGCTCAGGTTTTCGACGTGGCGCAAGAGCTCGGCCTGCCTATGAAACTGCACGCCGAACAACTGTCCAATCTGGGCGGTGCGCGGTTGGCGGCCTCGTACGGGGCGCTATCGGCGGATCATATCGAATTTCTGGACGCCGAAGGTGTGAACGCCATGGCCGAGGCAGGCACCGCGGCGGTACTGTTACCGGGCGCGTTTTATACGCTGCGCGAAACGCAGATGCCGCCGGTTGATTTGCTGCGTCAGCATCAGGTCCCAATGGCGCTAGCGACCGATTGCAACCCCGGTTCATCGCCGCTGACCTCGCTGTTGCTGACGATGAATATGGGCTGCGCCTTGTTTCGTCTGACCCCCGAAGAGGCTTTGGCCGGTGTCACCCGCAACGCTGCGCGCGCCCTGGGTATCAGCGATGCGGGCATTATCGCTCCGGGCCAGCGAGCGGATCTGGTGGTCTGGGATGTGACGCATCCGGCTGAACTTTCTTATCGAATCGGCTTCAACCCTTTGCACAAACACCTATTTGGAGGGTTGGAATGACTCCCCTGTCTTTGCAACCCGGCCAGGTGACACTGGCTCAACTGGCCCAGGTTTATTGGGATCAGAGCGCGGCCGTGCTGGACCGTGACTGCAAACCCGCTGTTGAGGCGGCGGCAAGGCGCATTCAGGCCGCCGCTCAGGGTGATGCGCCGGTCTATGGCGTCAACACCGGCTTCGGCAAGCTGGCCAGTCACAAGATCGCGCCACAGGATACCTCAACCCTGCAGCGCAACCTGATCCTAAGCCATTGTTGTGGTGTTGGCCCGGCTGTGCCCCGCCGTGTGGCCCGGCTGATGATGACGCTCAAGCTGTTGTCCTTCGGTCGCGGCGCCTCGGGTGTTCGGTGGGAGTTGATTGAGTTGTTGCAGCAGATGCTGGCGCGCGGCGTTACACCGGTGATTCCGGCGCAGGGGTCTGTGGGCGCGTCGGGGGATCTGGCGCCGCTGGCCCACATGACTGCCGTGATCATCGGAGAAGGTGAGGCCGAGGTGAACGGAGACATCCTGCTGGGCGCTCAGGCATTGAAAACCGTTGGTTTAGAGCCGATTCAGCTTGGTCCAAAAGAAGGCCTGGCCTTTATCAACGGCACCCAGTTTTCAACCGCTTATGCGCTGGCAGGTCTGTTCGATGCCTGGCGTACGGCGCAAAGCGCGCTGGTTATTTCGGCCCTGTCGACCGATGCGATCATGGGGTCCACCGCGCCTCTGCGGCCCGAGATCCACACTCTGCGCGGCCATCGCGGCCAGACCGAGGCTGCCAGCGCCATGCGTGCCGTACTGGCCGGGTCGGAGATTCGGGAAAGCCACCGAGACGGCGACACGCGCGTGCAGGACCCGTATTGCATCCGATGTCAGCCTCAGGTCACCGGGGCGGCCATGGACGTGATGCGCCAGGCCGCTGCAACGCTTGAGATCGAGGCTAACGCCGCCACCGACAACCCGCTGGTTCTGGAGGATGGGATTGTCTCGGGCGGCAATTTCCATGCCGAACCGGTGGGGTTCGCCGCCGACATGATCGCACTTGCCGTGTCGGAAATCGGGGCCATCGCCCAGCGGCGTATCGCGCTAATGGTAGACCCGGCGCTCAGCTTTGACCTGCCGCCCTTCCTGACCCCTGATCCGGGGCTGAACTCCGGCATGATGATCGCCGAGGTCACCACGGCTGCGCTGATGAGCGAGAACAAGCATCTGGCCAACCCCTGCGTGACCGACAGCACTCCGACGTCGGCCAATCAGGAGGATCATGTCTCGATGGCAGCGCATGGAGCGCGGCGACTGACACGGATGGTCGAGAACTTGAACTACATCCTTGGTGTTGAACTACTCTGCGCTGCACAGGGGGTGGAATTCCGTACGCCACTGGTCACCAGCCGCCCATTGCAGAAGGTCATTTCCCGACTGCGGGCAGATATCCCGTCACTGAACGAGGACCGTTACCTAGCACCGGAATTGGAGGCCGCCAAGCAACTGGTGGCTGAAGGCGCGATCCTTGGTGCGGTGGGTAGCCCTATGCCGGAACTGAAATGATGCAAGTGGTCAGCGTACAGCGTGGAGATAGCCCGATTGTGCTGGGTCAGCCCCATGGCGGAACCTTCGTGCCGGACGACATCGCAGCCCGTCTCAACGAAACAGGACGCGCGCTGGCGGACACGGACTGGCACATAAACAGGCTCTATGAAGGGCTTTTGGATAGTGCGACTGTGGTGCAATCACATGTGCACCGTTATGTCATCGATGCCAATCGCGACCCTGAAGGGGTATCTCTCTACCCCGGTCAGAACACAACCACACTGGTGCCTTTGACCGACTTCGATGGGCAATCAATCTGGCGGGTTGGACAGGAACCGTCGGCTGATGAGATTGAACAGCGTCGACAGGCTTATCACGCGCCCTATCACGCAGCTCTGGCCGAAGAGCTGCAACGTCTACGCGATCGTTATGGCGTGGCGGTTTTGTATGACTGCCACTCGATCCGCAGCCGTATTCCGTTTCTGTTCGAGGGAACATTGCCGGACATGAATATCGGAACGGATGTCGGAGCGACTTGTTCGTCCGGGATAGAGTCTATTACGAATGAAATTGCGGGTTCGTCCCCTTATAGCACGGTTCTGAACGGCCGGTTTCGCGGTGGATGGACAACGCGGCACTATGGTCGCCCAGCCGACGGAGTGCACGCCATCCAGATTGAGTTGGCGCAGTCCACCTATCTGACGTCTGAGGCTGCTCCGTGGAGTTATGACACCGAAAAGGCCAACCGCCTGCGCCACTGGCTGCGCGGTATTCTGGACGCGATCCAAGACACAGCATTGGAGCTTACGCCATGACCGACCCTCGCAAGAACACCCGCGATGTATATCCACCAACCGGGCCTGAGCTGAACGCCAAAAGCTGGGTGACCGAGGCGCCGCTGCGGATGCTGATGAACAACCTGCATCCGGATGTGGCCGAGAACCCGCATGAGCTGGTTGTTTATGGCGGCATCGGGCGTGCGGCGCGGACGTGGCAGGACTTCGACACTATTGTCGCTGGTTTGAAGGATTTGGAAGAGGATGAGACGCTGATCGTCCAGTCCGGCAAACCCGTAGCAATCATCCGCACACATAAGGACGCGCCGCGTGTGTTGATCGCTAATTCGAACCTCGTGCCGCATTGGGCGACTTGGGATCACTTCAACGAGCTCGATAAAAAAGGCCTGATGATGTACGGCCAGATGACCGCTGGCTCGTGGATCTATATCGGCACGCAGGGCATCGTTCAGGGTACGTACGAGACCTTTGCCGAGGCCGGACGTCAGCACTATGGCGGCGATCTGACCGGCAAGTGGATCCTGACCGGCGGGCTGGGCGGAATGGGCGGCGCGCAGCCGCTGGCTGCTGTGTTTGCCGGGGCCTGTTGTCTGGCGGTCGAATGCAACCCCGATAGCATCGATTTCCGCTTGCGGACCAAATACCTCGACGAAAAGGCGGAAACGCTGGACGAAGCTCTGGCGATGATCGACCGCTGGACCAAGGCCGGCGAGGCGAAATCTGTGGGCCTGCTGGGCAATGCCGCCGAGATTTTCCCCGAGATTTATCGCCGTATGTCCGAAGGCGGGATGCGTCCCGATATCGTGACCGACCAGACCAGCGCCCATGACCCGATTAACGGTTATCTGCCCTTGGGCTGGACCATGGGAGAGTGGCGTGAGAAGCGTGAAACAGACCCTAAGTCAGTAGAAAAGGCAGCGCGTGCTTCGATGAAGCAGCACGTGGCCGCCATGGTCGATTTCTGGAATGCGGGTGTGCCGACGCTGGATTATGGCAACAACATCCGGCAGGTGGCGCAGGATGAGGGGTTGGAGAACGCCTTTGCCTTCCCCGGTTTTGTGCCTGCCTATATCCGCCCGCTGTTCTGCAAGGGGATCGGCCCGTTCCGCTGGTGTGCTCTGTCCGGCGACCCCGAGGATATCTACAAGACCGACGCCAAGATGAAGGAGCTGTTCCCCGAGAACGAGCACCTGCACCGATGGCTCGACATGGCGCAGGAGCGGATCGCGTTTCAGGGCTTGCCCGCGCGTATCTGCTGGATCGGGTTGGGAGATCGCCACCGCGCCGGGCTGGCCTTCAATGAGATGGTTGCCAAGGGTGAGTTGAAAGCGCCGGTTGTGATCGGGCGTGACCATCTGGACAGTGGTTCGGTCGCCAGCCCCAACCGCGAGACCGAGGCGATGCTGGACGGGTCGGACGCGGTATCCGACTGGCCGTTGCTGAACGCGCTGATCAACACGGCCAGCGGGGCAACATGGGTGTCGCTACATCACGGCGGCGGTGTCGGCATGGGCTTCAGCCAACACGCGGGCGTGGTGATTTGTGCCGACGGCACCGAGGACGCCGCCAGACGGCTGGAACGGGTTCTTTGGAATGATCCGGCTTCGGGCGTGTGGCGTCATGCGGATGCGGGCTATGATATTGCCAAGGATTGCGCCCGCGCGCACGGGCTGCGTCTGCCGGGTATTCTTGGCTGACCGCATCAAACTGTCACTGGCGAAAATGCTGCACCTGCGATATGCGCAGGTGAGTTTGCCGGAGATCGATGATGTATGTAGCCACGCTGCTGACCAACCCGAAGACGCCCTCGCTGGATCAGGCGTTGTTGGAGTCTTTGCGCAATGCGTGGGGCGGCGGGGACGGCACGTGGCTCTGCCCTGATGAGGCGGCCGAGTTCACTC
Source organism: Ruegeria sp. CH8 (assembly GCF_056536985.1). Lineage (NCBI taxonomy): Bacteria > Pseudomonadati > Pseudomonadota > Alphaproteobacteria > Rhodobacterales > Roseobacteraceae > Ruegeria > Ruegeria sp. CH8. Next base: position 24,902 of record NZ_JBQFQR010000016.1, read on the forward strand.
TGTCAGAGTTACCCAGCAATCGCTGGGATGTCTGGGCCGACCTGCAACAGATGGGCGTAGACCTGATCGTTCAACCTGCCGAAGGGCGGCGCAAGAAAATGCTGCTTGCCGATATGGACAGCACCATGATCCAGCAGGAGTGCATTGACGAACTGGCCGACGAGGCTGGTGTCGGAGACCGGGTCAAGGACATAACCGCGCGCGCAATGAATGGCGAGCTGGATTTCGAGGGCGCGCTGATTGAACGGGTCGGTCTGTTGAAGGGGCTGGATGAGGCAGTGATCGGCAAAGTGCTGGCGGAACGCATCACGCTGATGCCGGGCGGGGCGGAATTGGTTGCAACAATGCGCGCGAATGGCGGCTACGCGGCTTTGGTCTCGGGCGGGTTCACGGCGTTCACTGCGAACGTGGCGGAGCAATTGGGTTTTGACGAGAACCGCGCCAATACGCTGCTGGCCGAGAGTGGCAAGCTAACCGGTGGTGTGCAGCGCCCGATTCTGGGCAAGCAGGCCAAGGTAGATGCATTGGAACAGATCACAAAGCGATTGGGCCTGTCCGAGGCCGACGTGCTGGCAGTGGGCGATGGTGCCAATGATCTGGGTATGTTGGGCCGGGCCGGAACCGGGGTGGCGCTGCACGCCAAGCCCTCGGTCGCGCAGCAATGCGACATTCGGGTCAATCACGGAGATCTGACGGCGTTGCTCTACTTGCAGGGCTTTTCCCGTTCGACCTTTGCCATGGTTTGACCGCAAGGGGCTTCCCTTTATTTAACTAAAATGTTAAACGATGGTCATGAACACGCTTCTGACCGCATTCTCGGCCTTGTCCGACGCCACCCGATTTTCAATCGTCGAGCAGTTGATGCAGGACGGCGAACTGCCCGCAGGTGACCTGATTGAAGGGCGCGGCATGTCCGGTGCTGCGATCTCGCGCCATCTGAAGGTGCTGCGAGAAGCTGGGCTGGTACAGCAGCGGGTACAGGGCAGTCAGCGGATGTATTCCATCCAGCCTGATGGGCTCCGGGCGATTGCCGAATGGACCATCTCGAAACGGCAATTCTGGGAAGGCAGCCTAGACCGTTTGAGCGACTTGATCGAAAGGGAGACTTCATGGCCGACCTGAAACTGGAACGTGAGTTTACCACCACGCCGGAAAACCTTTTTGCCTGGATCAGCGATGGCGCAAAGCTGTTGCAATGGTGGGGGCCGGAAGGGATGCATGTACCCGAGCATGATCTGGATTTTTCACGCCTCGGGCCGTGGTATTCAGTGATGCAGAACGCCGAGGGCCAGCAATACAAGGTCTCGGGGCAGGTCACCCATGTCGATCCGCCCAACTCGGTGGGGTTCACCTGGGGCTGGCATGACGATCAGGATCACCGCGGTGCCGAAAGCCATGTGACGCTGACCGTAGAACCGGCTGGCGAGGGGGCGCGCCTGATTCTGGATCACCGCGATCTGGGTGATGATGAGATCGCGGCGAACCACAACCAGGGCTGGACTTCATCGCTGCGCAAGCTCGAAGCGCAATTTTAAGTATTTCATCAAGGAGGAAGAGAAATGCCTCAGTATTTGTTTGTCTATCACGGCGGTCATACTCCGACCGATCCCGCCGAGATCGAAGCAACCATGGCCGCCTGGGGTGCATGGTTTCAGAACATGGGCGACGCGCTGGACATTCCCGGCAACCCGGTGGGCCAGTCCTATACGGTCAGTTCCGGTGGCGTCGTTGACAACGGTGGGGCAAACCCGGCGTCTGGCTTTACCGTCATCAGGGCCGATAGCATCGACGCCGCGACCGAGATGGCCAAGGGCTGCCCCATGGTTGTCAGCGGAACAGGCTCGGTCGAAGTGGCCGAAGTGCATCCGATAGAAATGTGACCCTTAGCCGGGGAAACCCGGCGCTGGACGGATCACGCCGCATTCGATCCCACGACGGCTGTATTGGATGGCGTTCATGAATTTGCGGGTGGCCGGGTGTTCGGCCTCCAACACGCCCAGATGCACCAAAAGGGCAGCGATGGCGCATTCGCTGGCGCGGGTGGTGCCGTCTGTAACCTTCAGCGCCGCACCCATACGTTTTTCCGGGATGATGGCGACGAAAACGGCTTCGGCCCCGGTTTTGATCGCAGCCCGGCCCTCCATGGCGCGCATCAGCTCGGTACAAGCGCGGTTTTCACCCGCCACCAGCTCCGGGTGCTTGATCATCGCGGCGGTTAACTGCTGTGCAGCATCGCTGGCCCGGTCCGACCGGTCGGCAGCCGACGCAAACCATGCCATCGAGCGCGCCAGCCCCACCAGCGACGTAGCAAAGTTCGGGGCCGAACAGCCATCGATCCCATAGGCCGGGCTGGTCTCTCCCGTTGTTTCCTCAAGCGCGGACAGACATGCCTGTTGCACGTCATGATCGATCTCAAGATATTCCGGCCCCGCGCCCATATGCTGCGCTACCGTCAGGAACCCGCAGTGTTTGCCCGAGCAGTTGTTGTGAAACTGGCAAGGCGTATCATCGGCCAGAATCAGCCCGTCGCGCGCCGCCATGTCCTGTGGCTCTTGCGGGCCGCAGCGCAGATCATGCTCGGTCAGGCCCAGATGGTCCAACCAGGCCGACACACGGTCCGTATGGATATGCGCGCCGCTATGAGAGGCACAGGCCAGCGCCAGATGCTCGGAATTCAGCCCGTATTTCGCAGCCGCGCCGGAGGTGATCAGCGGAAGCCCTTGAATCATCTTGGCCGAAGACCGGGGATAGATCGTCACATCCGGGTCGCCCCAGCTCTGCACGATCTGGCCGCTGTCATCGCAAATCACCGCGTGGCCCAGATGCAGGCTTTCCAACAACGGGCCACGCCACAGTTCTGTCATTGCTACGGGCTGTGTCATCTGGACCTCCGATTTTTATGCGCAAAATTCTGCCAATCGCCCTTTCGCCTGTGGCGAAACCTGCGTTAGTGTGTGTATGTCGACAATCATCGGAATACGCAACTTACAGACGAACCGGCAAGGGGCGCAGGCATTTCCGATGGGTATGAGGTTTTTGGTCGAGCTAGGAGGCTGGACAGATGGGATCGAAACTCGTCCGCGTGATCGCGGGCCTGTGCGTGGCAGGGATGGCCACAACTGCAACCGCTCAACAGGCGTCCAGCACCAATCGCGTGGCCGCCAAGACGGATTGGAGCGTGTTCGTCGAAAAAGATCCCACCGAATGCTGGAGCGTGGCAACCCCCGACGAAACCGTAAACACACGCGGCGGGCGCGTGGTCTCGGTACGGCGCAGCGATATCCTGCTGTTCGTGGTTTTTCGCCCCAGTGAAAACGTCGCTGGTCAGGTGTCCTTTACCGGCGGCTACCCGTTTGCGGCCGGGTCTTCGGTCAATGTCCGGATCGACGATCAGGAGTTCGAGTTCATCACTGACGGCGAATGGGCCTGGCCTGCGACACAAGGGCAGGAGCCCAAAGTGATCGAAGCCATGAAAAAAGGCACCGAGGCGGTGGTGACCGCGCGATCCGAACGCGGAACGCAGACCAAGGACACGTTCTCGTTGCTGGGATTCACTGCGGCACTTGAGGATGCCCAGAAACGCTGCGCGAACTGATCGTCCTGTTCAGACACGTGAAACCCCGGCCTTTGGCGGGGTTTTCTTTTGGGCAAAGCATGTCAGGTTGATGCAACGTCTGCCTGAAAAATTGATCCGTATCAAAGTGAGTGAGTTACATTTCTGAACTAATTAGTTCAGAAATTGGAAGGAGCTTGCCTATGCTGAACAAAACCATTGTCGCCTTCATGATGACCGCCGCCATGTTCCTGAGCGCCTGTGAAAAAGACACTGATACCTACCCTGTATCCGGTGAGCAGTGCGGCCCGGAAGATCCGGTGAAAACGCTGGATGCCGCAGATTGCGATGTGCTGCCTGCGGGCATCTGAGGGGCTTAACCTGACCCGACAAACATGAATCGGTCGCACCGGCTTGGTCGGTGCGGCCGATCAGCATTTGGGGCCTTGGCTGATCGCATGGTATCGTGGTTCGGTGCGAAGCCTCAGTTGGGAATAGAATATGCGCCACGCCTTGCTTTTACTGTTGTTGCCATCCGCGGCTTTGGCGGACCCAACCTTGGAATGCTCAGATGCAGGATCGCAGGTCGAAATCGGATCCTGCGTAAGCGAGATGGAGGACCGGGTCTCTCAGGCGCTGGAAGAAAGTTACGGCTTTGCCCTGCAGGCCGCCGCAGAGCTGGACGAGGTCACCGGGCGCATTGTTGCGCAGCCCGCATTGGAGGCCGCGCAAGCGGCCTGGGAAAGCTATAGGGATGCGCAATGCGAGGCCATTGGTGCCTCATACGGCGGAGGGTCCGGAACCGGTATCGCGATCACATCGTGCCGCGTTGATCTGGGGCGTGCGCGTGTGGATGAATTGCTGCGCTTTGCCGACTGATCGATACGATTCCTTTTGATCTTTGCGGATGTTCCTATATAGAGGCGCATCCCAAGCCAGAATCCGTTGAGATAGCCCCATGTCGCCCAAAGCGCCGATCACTCAAGACGTCATGACCATCCCCCGCAAATTGCCCGAGGGGAAGATTAACCTTGTCGGCCTGACCCGCGACCAGTTGCGCGAGGTTCTGATCGAGCACGGCACGCCGGAAAAGCAGGCCAAGATGCGGACCGGACAGATCTGGCAGTGGATCTATCAATGGGGCGTGCGCGACTTTGCCGAGATGACCAATCTGGCCAAAGCCTATCGCGCGCAACTGGCCGAGAATTTCGTGATCGAAATCCCCGAGGTTGTGACCCGTCAGGTCTCCGAGGACGGCACTCGCAAGTACCTGTGCCGCATTGCTGGCGGGCATGAGGTCGAGGTGGTCTACATCCCCGAAGAGGATCGCGGCACGCTGTGCATCTCGTCTCAGGTCGGGTGCACGCTGACCTGTTCCTTCTGCCACACCGGCACGCAGAAACTGGTGCGCAACCTGACGGCGGCCGAGATTGTCGGCCAGGTGATGATGGCGCGTGATGATCTTGAGGAATGGCCCGTTCCCGGCGCACCTAAGGACGAAACGCGCCTGCTGTCGAATATCGTTCTGATGGGCATGGGCGAGCCGCTCTACAACTTCGAGAACGTCCGCGACGCGATGAAGATCGCCATGGACCCCGAGGGGATTTCCCTGTCGCGCCGTCGGATTACCCTGTCGACGTCAGGCGTGGTGCCGGAAATCGCGCGGACCGCCGAGGAAATCGGCTGCCTGCTGGCGATTTCCTTCCACGCCACCACGGACGAAACCCGCGACGTGCTGGTGCCCATCAACAAGCGCTGGAACATCGAAGAGCTGCTGCAGGCGCTGGCCAGCTATCCCAAAGCCTCGAATTCCGAGCGGATCACGTTCGAATATGTGATGCTGGATGGCGTCAATGACAGTGACGAGGATGCGCACCGTCTGATCGACCACATCAAGCGCCACAACATCCCGGCCAAGATCAACCTGATCCCGTTCAACGAATGGCCGGGCGCGCCGTACAAGCGCAGCTCGAACAACCGTATCCGGGCTTTTGCGAATATCATCTATCAGGCGGGTTATGCCTCTCCCATCCGCAAAACCCGCGGTGAAGATATCATGGCGGCCTGTGGTCAATTGAAATCAGCCACCGAGCGCGCCCGCAAATCGCGCAAGCAGATCGAGGCTGAGGCCGGGCTGCAGCGTTGATTGTATCGCGTAGGGCGACAATAATTTAATGTTCGCCCTGCTGTTTTTTGCATGCACAATTTGATATATTTAAATCGTCAAGGCGGGATGGGCGCATTTCACTCTTGCGCACAAAGCGGTGAAAACCGCTCTCCGGTCGTGGCGAGATTGTTCAGGGCCGCTATCTTTTTTTAAGCATACATGCGGCGTTCAGGCGAACCTTATAGACTGGGTAGGCCATTATTATGTTGTTACAGATTTCACGAGTGGTCTCGATACCCCTTGCGGCATTGGTGTTTTCAGGTGTGTCTGCTGACTATGCCGCTGCGCAATCCCCCGGTGAGGATGCGCATATTGCCATTGAAAACCCGGCGGATTTGACCAAAGAAGAAGCGCTGCAGATATACAAGTCGTTGCAGCGACGCATGGCGCGTGGCTACCGTGCCGCGCAACTGGATCAGTTGCTGAACTACCAAAGCTGGCCATTGTTCAATGACGCGCCCTATATCTCGGCCACCCACGGTCAGCGTTTCGTGAACAGCTATGCCAATCGCATGGCGCATAACTACGGAACCCTGCAGGAGGGTGAAAAGTTGCCCAAGGGCTCGGTGCTGGCCAAGGACAGCGTGACCGTCACGGACGAGGGCAACATCCACCCCGGCGCCCTGTTCGTGATGGAGAAACTGGCAGAAGGAGCCAGCCCTGACACGGCTGATTGGCGCTATATAATGGTATTACCGGACGGATCACTGTTCGGTGACACGATGGGTTTTCGTGCCTCAGCGGTTGCCTACTGTCATGATTGCCACGAAGCGGTCGCTGACCGAGATTACACGTTTTTTGTTCCCGAAGAATTCGTCGTTGGGAACTGATGGTCAGACGGCCTCGCCGGGCAGTTTAAACTCTGTGGCTTCGCGGCGGCTGAGTTGCTCGCCCTGTTTGCGTTTCGACAACACTTCGCGGGCCAGTGCATACTTCTCGTCCTGCCAGAAGATCAGGCAGCCATTGCAGCCTTTGCCGCAACACCCTTCGGTGCCGATCCGGTTGGTCTTGAAGCGGCGTTCGTTGCCATCCTCACCGATCTTTTCCACCAGGTCATCGCGACGGCGGGCATAGGCGTTGGGGTTGTCGCGGCCCGAAGTTTCCAGCCCCTGCACCAGCTTGTCAAAGCGGATGCGGCTCCAGTGTTCGTCAGTCAGGGCGCGCTCCTTGCGCAGCACGGAATAGACGGGGAAGCGGGCGCGCAGATCGTCGATGTCTTCGTGATCAAACAGGGTGAAGGGCAGGCGGATGACGGTTTTTGTACTGCCATGCACCACATCCAGCCGCGTGCCGTCATGGGCACGTTCGAAATCATAGACCCGCAGCAGCACCGTCTCGCGTGAGATGGGTGAGACGAAATCCAGCACGTCGCCCGGTTCCAGCTTGTTCTTCACCTCGACCAGAAACGCATCTTCGGTCACTTCGGTGACGATCCCGGCATATTCCCATTGGGCGATGGATGCAGTGTGCTCGTAATCGTGGGAATAGTTGGTCAGGCGCCCTTCGTGGAAGGCAAGCGTATAGCCGCGGTTCCCGACGGTTTCGAGTTCGCGCATATAGGGCTTGGGATCCCAGTTCTCGGGGTCCGCGTGATAATCATCAATGGCATTGCGATAGGCGCGGGCGACGATGGCGGCATAATATTCCGATTTGCCGCGCCCTTCGACCTTGAGGCTATCGACGCCGATTTTCAGGTATTCATCCAATTTCGGCATGATGCACAGATCGCGGGAATTCAGAATGTACGAGCCGCGATCATCCTCTTCGATGGGCATCAGGTCACCAGGGCGGCAACCTTCCTCGAGCAGGAACTCGAACAGGTTGGCGTTTTCCTCGGTGATGCGGAGTTCCTGATGCGTGCCGTCCTTTAAGCGCAGCTTGAGCCCATAGTTCCAACGGCAGGAATTGGCACAGTTGCCCTGATTGGCCCCGCGTTCTGCCATGAAGTTCGACAGCAGGCAGCGGCCCGAGTAGGTCATGCACATGGCCCCGTGCACGAACGCCTCAAGCTTGATGTCGGGGCACTTCTCGCGGATTTCGACCAGTTCGGGGTAGGAAACCTCGCGGGCCAGAACCACCAGTTCGGCCCCCTGATCCTGCCAGAACTTCACCGACAGCCAGGAACAGATATTGGCCTGGGTCGAGATATGCAGCGGCAGTTCGGGTGCCCGTTCGCGCACATATTGGAACACACCGGGGTCAGCGATGATCAGCCCGTCGGGCTTCACCTTGCGGACCGTGTCGATGTATTCGTCCAGCTTCGGGATGTCCTTGTTGTGGGAGAACAGGTTCAGCGTCAGATAAGCGCGCCGCCCGTGCTGGTGGCAGAACTCGACGCCTTCGATCACCTCTTCCAGCGAAAACTCGGATTTCGTGCGCAGCGACATGTCGGGCGTACCCAGATACACCGCATCCGCCCCGTAAAGGATGGCGAGTTTCAGCTTGCGCAGATTGCCCGCAGGCATCAGCAATTCGGATCTGGACTGGGTCATGGACATACCGGGCTTTGGATCAAGGGGGCCTTTTACGGCAAAAGCCCTACGTCCAAAAGCCCGTTACCTGCGACGGAACCGCGCTGTGCCGATGACCTCGATCAGTTGTTTGCGGACGGGGTCGGGCTGCGCCTCGACCGCGTTCAGCACCTCGCGCAATTCGGCGCGCAGCCCGTGCATCTGGTCGATCAGAGAGATCATCATCGACAGCGCATCCGGTTCCATCTCGTATTGCTCGTGCAGCTCACAGGCCAGTTCCAAACGGGCGACATCGAGGCTGTGATAAACTAGGCCCTCATCCGTTTGTTCGGGGATCACAATCTCGGCGGCCAGATACTCGGTCAGCCGTGCCGAGGTCAGGCGGGTGACGGTTGCGATCAGTTGCTCTTCGGTCAGGCTCATGACGGCATTCCTTTGCGCGGATCATAGCTGTGAGAATCGCGCCATGTCTCCATAAACTGCTTGAGGTCATCGTCGATCTGGTCGGGCATCGTGATGGTTAGCTCGATCAATTGATCACCACGGTCAGATGAGCCGCGTTTCTTGACCCCCTTGCCACGCAACCGCAGGGTCTTGCCGCTGCTGGTGCCGGGGGGAACGCTGACATTGACGCCGCCGTCGATGGTAGGGGCGGGCACCTTGCCGCCCAGAACGGCCTCATCAATCGTGATCGGCAGGGTGATGTGGATGTCGTCACCCTGACGGTCAAAAACCGGGTGTTTCGCAACCGAGACCGTGACCAGCGCGTCGCCCGGAGGCCCCTCGCCAAAGCCCGGATCGCCTTTGCCACGCAAACGGATGGTCTGGCCGTCGGTAATGCCTGCCGGGATTTTCACCTCGATCCGGTCGCCATCGGGCAGGGTGAGCTTCTGGCTGGCCCCGAACACCGCATCCAGAAAGCTGATCTGCAGGCTGTAGGCGCGATTATGTCCCGGCGCGTGAAATTCCTGTGTGCGTTGGCCATACCCACCGCGACCTCGCATGAACTCAGCGAAAATATCCGACATGTCGTCCGGATCTGCCTGACGACCGCGATAGGGGTTTCCAGCGGCCTCGGAGTATTCTCTGTAATACTGCTGCTGAGGGCGTTCCTGACCCGAGGCGTCGATCTCACCCCGGTCGTACTGCCCCCGCTTTTCCGGGTCTTTCAGCAGATCATAGGCGGCAGCTGCGGCCTTGAACTTGGCTTCGGCCTCGGCGTCACCGGGTTTCAGATCGGGGTGGCATTCCTTGGCGATGCGCCGATAGGCCTTTTTGATCTCGGCATCGCTGGCGTCTTTAGTAACGCCAAGGGCGGAATAGGGATCGTCGCTCATCTCACCTCTCGCAGGTCGGGCGGAACAGGATGGTTTTATCATGCGTTTTCAAGGGGCCAAAAGGAAGAGGCTTTTGAAACCGCTCGCAAATCCCCGCAGGTCTGTTAACATATGCATGTTTCGCATTGTTTTTTGACGGAGATCCCCATGACGCGCAGACTCAAGTCCATTCTGGCCCTACTGGCCGGGAATGCCATCGGGTTGTTGATTGCTGCGATTCTGCTGCCGGAATTTGCGATCCGGCCGATCTCGTTCATCGTGGTGGTGATCGTCTTTACGTTGGTTCAGTGGATCGCCGAGCCGCTCATCCTGAAGCTGGGGGAAAAGAAAGCGCCTGCTCTGAAAGGTGGAATCGCTTTAATCGTGACTTTTGTGGGTTTGCTTGTGACCGATCTGGTGACCAACGGGCTGACGATTGGTGGGATTTCCAACCTTCTGGCCGCGACATTGCTGGTCTGGCTGGGTGCGCTGATCGGCAGCATTGTGTTGCCGATCTATGTATTCACGGAACTGCGCGAGCCCAAGAAGTAATTACAGCGCGTTCAGACTGGCCTCGATCGCTTGCCACAGTTCTTCTAGCGGCTCACAGCCCACTGACAGGCGGATGAAAGCGGGGTCAACATCGTCGCCCCACCGCGCGCGGCGCTCGGCAGAACTGTGGACACCGCCGAAGGATGTGGCGGGGCGCAGCATCGGGCAGGTGTTGATGAAGGTCTCAGCCTTGTCTTCCGACTCCAGCGTGATCGACAACAGGAACCCGAACCGCGTGGTTTGGGCTTTGGCCAATGTATGTGAAGCGTCGCTGGGCAAGCCGGGAAAGCGGATGCGTTTTACGGCTGGATGCTCTGCCAAACGCTCGGCCAGCACCTGCGCGGACGAGCACATGCGGTCAAACCGCACGTCCAGCGTTTCCAAGCCGCGATGCAGCAGCCAGGCCTCATGCGGGCCGGGGATCGCGCCGGAAACGCGCCGCCAATCCTCGACCCGCTCCATGATCTGCGGGTTGCGGCTGGCGACATGACCCATCAGCAGGTCGGAATGCCCACCCATGGCTTTGGTGTCCGAGGCGACAACCACGTCGATGCCCATATCCAGCGGGCGCTGGCCCAACGGCGTCAGGGTTGTGTTGTCGGCAATCGTGATACCACCCGCCGTGCGTACGGCTTGGGCAATGGCGGGCAGATCCATCATGTCCAGACCGGGGTTCGAGGGGCTTTCGACAAAGACTATATCGAACCCGTCGAACCCGCCCTCGGCGAAGGTGGTTGTCGGGCGTTCGGTGACGGAAACGCCGAAGCGCGAGAGGAACCGACCCGCCAACAGCCGAGTCACATAGTAGCCGTCCGAAGGAATCAGGATGTGTGATCCGGCTTTCACGGTGGCAAACAATGCTGCCGAGATTGCCCCCATGCCCGACGGGAAACTCAGGCAGGGCGCGCCCTCCAGATGGGCCAGAACATGTTCCAGATGCTGCCATGTGGGGTTGTCGACCCGGCCATAGGTGGGCAGGCCATCGGGCGCACCGGGCAAATGATACATGCTGCTTTGGGTCAACGGCAGCGCCACAGGATCCCCCGCGTTCAGCGCATTGCCGCGCAGATGCAGTATCTCTCCGGTCTTTGGCATCCCTCAGCGCCCCGGAATTTCGTCGCGGGGTGGGGCGGGTTCCCAGTTCTCGATAATGTCGACCGCCTCTTGCGCGGTATCGACAAAGCGGAACAAGTCGAGGTCCTCGTCCGAGATAGTGCCCGCATCAGCCAGCGCTTCCCAGTTGATGACCTTCTCCCAGAATTTGCGGCCAAACAGCAGAAAGGGCACGCGCTCCATCCGGCCGGTCTGGATCAGGGTGAGGGATTCGAACAGCTCATCCATGGTGCCGAAACCGCCCGGAAAGATGGTGATGGCACGGGCGCGCATCAGGAAGTGCATCTTGCGGATCGCGAAGTAATGGAAATTGAAGCTTAGGTCCGGCGTCACAAACTCGTTCGGAGCCTGCTCATGCGGCAGCACGATGTTCAGGCCGATCGAGCAGCCGCCTGCATCCTGCGCACCACGGTTCCCGGCTTCCATCACGCCGGGTCCACCGCCGGTAACGATGACGTTTTCGCGGCAGCCGGTTTCGTTCGATTTCTCGGTCATCAGTCGGGCGAACTCACGGGCCTCGTCATAGTACTCCGACAGGTTGGCCAGCGTCTGGGTCCGTGCCGTGTGTTTCTGAGATGGCTCGGGAATGCGCGCGCCGCCGAACATGACGATGGTCGAGGTGATCTCGCGCTCGGTCATGATCATCTCGGGTTTCAGCAATTCCAGCTGCAGGCGCACCGGGCGCAGCTCATCCCGACACAGGAAATCGTCGTCGGCAAAGGCAAGGCGATAGGCGGGTGAGCGGGTCTGCGGCGTGTCCGGCACCTCGCTCGCGGTCGAGCGGTCGGTTTGCGCGTCGCGGAAGGGGCTCAGGCGGTCTTCTCTCATGGGTGATCTATCCCTGCTTGCGTGTTCGTAAAACAGCTATAGGGTTCGCGGCCAGAGCGCCAGTCACGGAAGAACAACAATGAATTGGAAGAGTGAAATTTCAGCAGCCGCCAACCGGATCAACGGATATGTGCAGGTGACGCCGGTGATGGAGAGCCGGGCCTTGGGGCTGGGTTACCCGGTCGAGATGAAGCTGGAGCATCTGCAGCATACCGGCAGTTTCAAGGCGCGCGGGGCGTTCAACACGCTGCTGAGCTCGGATGTGCCCGACGCGGGCGTCGTGGCAGCGTCCGGCGGCAATCATGGCGCGGCGGCGGCCTATGCGGCGCGGTCGCTGGGCTATCCGGCGAAGATCTTCGTGCCGGAGATTGCCGGGCCGTCCAAGATTGCCCTGATCGAGCAGACCGGCGCTGATCTGAGCGTGGTGCCCGGCGAATACGCCAACGCGTTGATGGGTGCGCAGGAGCACGAAGAGGCGACAGGTGCTATGCAGATCCATGCCTATGACGCGCCCGCCACCGTGGCAGGGCAGGGCACCTGCTTTGCCGAATGGGAGGCGCAGGGTCTTCAGGCCGATACCGTTCTGATCGCCGTCGGCGGCGGCGGGTTGATCGCCGGTGCACTGGGCTGGTTTCAGGGCGCACGCAAGATCGTGGCGGTCGAACCCGAAACCTCCTGCGCGCTGAATGCGGCCTTGCAGGCGGGTGAGCCGGTGGACGTCACCGTCTCTGGCATCGCCGCCAATGCATTGGGCGCGCGGCGGATTGGCTCGATCTGTTTCGGGCTGGCACAGGGGATGACGTCTGTTCTGGTCAGCGATGAGGCCATTGCCGAGGCCCAGCAACTCCTGTGGCAAGCGCATCGGATTCTGGTGGAACCAGCGGGCGCAACGGCGCTGGCGGCGCTGCTGTCCGGGGCTTACCAGCCGGAACCGGGTGAGCGAGTGGCGGTGCTGATCTGCGGCGGCAATATCTCTCCGAACCCACTGGGCGCTTAAAACCGCAGCAAACAGCCGCAAAGCGCGCGTTCAGCGTCGCATTGCGGCCAGTCCTTCGCTTGCGTATAGGCAACACCAACGTGAACAGATTCTGCAGGGAGCCCTCACATGTCCAACGCGCAACTGGAAGCCGCCATCGAAGCCGCCTGGGAGGCGCGAGACACCATCACGCCCGCCACCACCGGCGAGACCCGTGAAGCGATCGAAGATACGCTGAACGCGCTGGACAGCGGCTCGCTGCGTGTGGCCGAAAAGCTGGAAAGCGGTGACTGGCACGTGAACCAGTGGGCCAAGAAAGCGGTTCTGCTGGGCTTCCGCATCAAGGATATGGAAATCCAGACCGGTGGCCCTCAGGCTGGTGGCTGGTGGGACAAGGTGGACAGCAAGTTCGCCGGTTGGGGTGAGAACCAGTGGCAAGCCGCAGGCTTCCGCGCCGTTCCGAACTGTGTGGTTCGTAAATCGGCCTACATCGCACCGGGCGTGGTGCTGATGCCGTCCTTCGTGAACCTGGGCGCCTATGTCGACGAAGGTACCATGGTCGATACATGGGCCACTGTTGGGTCCTGCGCACAGATCGGCAAGAACGTGCACTTGTCTGGCGGTGTCGGTATCGGCGGCGTCCTGGAGCCGATGCAGGCAGGTCCGACCATCATCGAGGACAATTGCTTTATCGGTGCCCGTTCCGAGGTGGTCGAGGGCTGCATTGTCCGCGAAGGCTCGGTTTTGGGCATGGGCGTATTCATCGGCAAGTCGACCAAGATCGTCGACCGCGAAACCGGAGAGGCCATGTATGGCGAAGTGCCGCCCTACTCGGTGGTTGTTGCCGGTTCGATGCCGTCCAAAAACAATGTCAGCCTGTACTGCGCTGTGATCGTCAAGCGGGTGGATGAGAAGACCCGCTCGAAAACCGGGATCAACGAGTTGCTGCGCGACTGATCGGCCCGCTGATCAAAACAAGGGCCGCAGCACGATGCTGCGGCCTTTTTTGTTACCCTTTGACCGGATAGCGGTCGGGTTCCTCGAACACGTCGATCACTCGCGTTCCGGCCTTGATCTTGCCGCCATGTTCTACGCCGGAGGGAATCGAGTAGCTGTCGCCGGGGCGATAGGTTTTTGTCGCATCCCCGATGGTCAGTTCCACGGCACCCTCGATCACCGTGCCCCATTGCGCCTTGTGCGAATGCGCGGGCAGTTCGAAATCCTTCAGGAAGGTGAAGAACGCCACTAGTCCCGCATCTGACCGGATCACCGCTGATTGCACCACGTCCTCGGGGAAGGGTACGTCGAGGCTGGGGAAGTCGGTGATGAAATCTGGGTACGCCATGAAAAGGTCCTTTGCGGTTTATGTCCGGGCACTATGACTGCGCAGGCCGCGTCCTGCAATTGCCGACCGCTTGACCGTGGGCTGGCACGCGGCTATGGCCCCCAACATGGAAAAGCAAAAGAAACCCTCTCGTCAGCAGGTCTATACCCTGCTTGTGCAGATCGGACGCAAGGATGGCGACGGCCTACCTGAAGGCGCGACCGGGGCCGCGCTGATGTGTTTCGCCAGCGGTGTCGATGAGGCCGAAGCCGTGCGCGAAACCGTGGCCATTCTGAAACAGGCCGATACCGCGCCGCTGGATGTCACCGGCTATGGAACTCTGGCCGAGCGCGAAGCGCAGGGCCACGACATTGATCCCGACGAACGGGCGCTGATGCAACGGGCTTTGGACGAAAACGCGGTCATCGTTGCGCAGATGACGCCGTTCTTTGGCGATGAGGAACAGGCTTAATTCCGCACCCCGAACCACTTGCGGTAAATCTCGTCATAGGTGCCGTCTTCGCGCATCGACAACAGCGCCTGATTGACGTCCTCAACCAGAGGTGAGCCGGTCGGGAAGGCGATCCCATAGCTTTCGCGTAGGAAAACTCCACCGGTCATGGACGCGATCCGGCGCCCTTCGTGCGCGGCATAGTAAGACAGGATCGGGGCGTCGAAGACCACGGCATCCAGGTTTTTGTCCTTGAAGGCGGTCAGCATCTCTTCAAGGCCGGAATATCCAGTGAACTCGATCTCACGTCGGTTCAGGAAACTGGCGGCGGTTGAATTTGAAATCGTGCCTACTTGCTTGCCATATAGATCGTTGACTGAATTTACGCTGCCGCTGATCGCATCGACCGTCATGACCGATGTGATGCGTGCCGTAAACACCGACACGATGAACAGGGATGAAACCACCAGAACCACACCCAAAAGACGACCGAACGGGGTGCGCGGCATACGCTCTTCGAACCCGCCATTTACCACCAGGTTCAGCGCCCACCAGAAGGACGGGAACCATGCCTCGTTCAGCTTGCGGTCGAAATAGGGCTGCGAGCGGCGTTCGAACGTCCACATCAACATGCCGCCGCCCAACAAGAGGGCAAAGGCCAGGCCGATGGCGATGAACAATTCGCGCGACAGCAACGCGTGCAGCAGCGACGGCTGGCGCGCGGCTTCGGACGGGACCATGATTTGCAACCCGGCCTCGAAAATCGGCTGACTGAAATCCATCTGCGTCTCGCGCGCGGCGGTGATCGAAATGTTGGCGATGGCCATATCGGCGGACCCGTCCCGCACCGCGCCCAGCATGTCGTTGAAGGTCCCGACCCGATCGACCGAATACTCCCAGTTCAGCGACTCGGCCAGCGCCTCGAGCAGGTCCATGGAAAACCCGGTCTGTGCCCCGTCTTCGACATAGGAAAACGGAGGGCGGGTCACCGTGGTGACATCCAGCGTCTGGGCCCGACTTTGCTGTGCAAGGATGGCAAAGGTCAGGCAGACCAATGCGAAAAGCGCGCGTATCATCTTCAAATCACCTGTTTCGCGGGGCTCTAACGCAGATTTGAACGGTGCAGCAAGGCGGTCGCGGGGTAAAGACCCGTGTTTTGTTTGGGGGGCAGGGTGGATTGCGCGGAAAAAAGGCATCAGATTTGCGTGGGCAGGGGTTGGCAATTGCCCCAATTCGTTGAATCTGTGCGCGCAAACGAACCAAAGGGGCCTCGCCATGACAGATCCGGTAGAATTGACAGCGGCCCTGACCCGTTGCCCATCGGTCACACCCGAGGAAGGCGGTGCGCTGGTTTTATTGGAGCAACTGCTGTCCGATGCAGGCTTTGACTGCACCCGCGTGGACCGCGGCGGCATCAGCAACCTGTTTGCGCGTTGGGGCAAAAAGGGCCACGCGCGCAGCTTTGGGTTTAACGGTCACACCGATGTCGTTCCGGTTGGGGATGAGGCCGCTTGGACCATGCCGCCCTTTGGCGCCGAAATCCGCGATGGCGTGATGTACGGGCGCGGGACGACCGACATGAAATCCGGCGTGGCAGCCTTTGCGGCGGCAGCCGTGGATTTCGTGCGCGACACGCCGCCTGATGGTGCCGTGATCCTGACCATCACTGGCGATGAAGAGGCCGATGCGCTGGACGGCACTACGGCGTTGCTGGATTATATGGCCGAGGCGGATGAGAAGATGTCGGTCTGTCTGGTGGGTGAACCGACCTGCCCGAACACGATGGGTGAGATGATGAAGATCGGCCGCCGGGGCTCAATGACCGCGTGGTTCACCGTAACCGGTGTGCAGGGACACTCGGCTTATCCACACCGGGCGAAGAACCCTCTGCCCGCGATGGCGCGGCTGATGGATCGGCTGGCCAGTCATGAACTGGATCAGGGCTCGGACCATTTTGATGCCTCGACTCTGGCGGTTGTGAATATCGACACGGGTAACGAAGCAACCAACGTGATCCCGGCACAATGCAACGGAGCGGTGAATATCCGATTCAACGATCTGCATTCCGGCGCAAGCCTCAGCGAATGGCTGAAAGCTGAGGCGCAAAACGTGGCCGAAACCTATGGTGTCGAGGTTGGCGTGCGCATCAAGATCTCGGGCGAATGCTTCCTGACCCCGCCCGGTCCTCTGTCTGATCTGGTGGCGCAGGCGGTTGAGGCGGAAACCGGTGTGCGGCCCGAGATGTCCACAACGGGCGGCACCTCGGACGCGCGGTTCGTCAAGAACCACTGTCCGGTGGTCGAGTTCGGCCTGGTTGGCCGCACAATGCATCAGGTGGATGAATGCGTCGAGGTGGCGCAGATCGAACAGCTCAAGGCGATCTATACGCGCATCCTGCGGGACTATTTCGCCTGAGTGATGCAGCGCACTCTGGTAATCATGGTGAAAGAGCCACGCCCGGGCCGGGTGAAAACACGGCTGGGCCGCGATATCGGCATGGTCGGCGCGGCGTGGTGGTTCAGGCATCAGACCCGGTCGCTGATCCGGCGGTTGCGAGACCCGCGCTGGCAAATCGTGCTGGCGGTTTCACCAGACCGAGAGGGGCTGACCAGCCGCATCTGGCCCGCTGAGCTACCGCGCGCGGCGCAAGGGCGGGGGGATCTGGGCGACCGGATGGGGCGAATGCTGCGCGGCATGCCCAAAGGGCCTGTTTGTCTGATCGGTGCAGATATTCCCGGTATCACGCGAGGACATATTGCTCAGGCGTTCAAGGCTTTGGGGCCGAAACAGATGGTGTTTGGACCTGCACCGGATGGAGGCTACTGGCTGGTCGGCGGGCAAAGATACAGCGCGTTGCCCTTGAACCTGTTTCGCGATGTCCGTTGGTCGACCGAACACGCTCTGGCTGACACGTTGGTATCAGTCGCGGGCACCCGCGTGGCCTTGCTGAACCAGTTGCGCGATGTCGACACCGTAGCCGATCTGAAACCCTGATCCTTTTTAGTCATGACGCCGTCGCACCGCCGTGCTAGGCCGGAATTATGACTCGCATCCC
The DNA here is from genome assembly GCF_056536985.1 of Ruegeria sp. CH8. Taxonomy (NCBI): domain Bacteria; kingdom Pseudomonadati; phylum Pseudomonadota; class Alphaproteobacteria; order Rhodobacterales; family Roseobacteraceae; genus Ruegeria; species Ruegeria sp. CH8. Next base: position 42,708 of record NZ_JBQFQR010000016.1, read on the forward strand.
CACCAAGCAAGAGGTCCTCGACTGGATCTCGGCGAACCCCACACTGACCTCGAAACGCGATATCGCCAAGGCCTTTGGCATCAAGGGCGCGGACCGGATTGATCTGAAGCGCATCCTCAAAGAGCTTGAGGCCGAAGGGCATCTGGAAAAGCGCAAACGCAGCTATGGCGACCCGGATCGTCTGCCGCCGGTCAGCGTGTTGCAGGTAAAGGCACCAAATGACGACGGCGACCTGTTTGCGCGCCCGCTGGAATGGCATGGCGAAGGGGTCGAGCCGATTGTTCTAATCATTGCCCGTGCCAGCGATCCCGCGCTGGGCGAGGGCGACCGCATTCTTGCTCGTCTGACCGTCGTGCATGAAGAGGACCACAACTACGAGGCCCGCCTGATCCGCCGCATCGGAACCAATCCGCGTAAAATCGTCGGCATTTTCCGCAAAGGGGCCGAAGGCGGGCGGATCGTGCCCATCGACAAGACCGGTCAGACCGAGTGGCTGGTCCATGACGGCGCGGTTCTTGGGGCGAAAGACGGTGAATTGGTCGAGGCTGAACAGGCCGGGCCGAAGAACCGCATGGGCCTGCCTCGCGCAAGGATCGTGGAACGCTTGGGCGACCCCTCCGCGCCCAAGGCTGTCTCGCTGATCGCGATCCATCAGCACGGCATTCCCGACGATTTCCCCGACAAGGTGATTGCCGAGGCCGACAAGGCCAAACCGGTTGGCCTGAGCGGGCGCGAAGACCTGCGGGATATGCCGCTGCTGACCATCGACCCCTCGGATGCGCGCGATCATGACGACGCCTGTTATGCCCATCCCGATGATGATCCTAAGAACCCCGGCGGCCATGTCATCTGGGTCGCGATTGCCGATGTCGCTGCCAATGTGCAGCCCGGCACCGCGCTGGATCGTGAGGCACGCAAGCGCGGCAACTCCAGCTATTTCCCCGACCGCGTGGTGCCGATGTTGCCGGATCGTTTGTCGGGTGACCTTTGCTCGCTGCACGAAGGCGTTCCGCGCGCCTGCATCGCCGTGCGAATGCAGATCGATGCTGACGGAAACAAAATCGGCCACCGATTTGTGCGCGGCCTGATGCGGTCTGCCGCCTCGCTGCATTATGCCGAGGTGCAGGAGGCCATAGACGGTAACCCGAACGACCGCACCGGGCCATTGTTGGAGCCGGTGTTGAAACCGCTCTACGCCGCTTATGCCGCGCTGAAAAAGGCGCGCGCTGTACGGCAGCCGCTGGAACTGGACCTGCCCGAGCGCAAGATCGTTCTCAGCGAAAAGGGCGAGGTCGAAAGCGTGGCCTTTCGCGAACGTCTGGACGCGCACAAGCTGATCGAAGAATTCATGATCCTCGCCAACGTGGCCGCCGCCGAGACGCTGATCGCCAAACGCCGCCCGCTGCTATTCCGCGTGCACGAAGAACCCGCGCCCGAAAAACTGGAAAGCCTGCGGGAAACGGCGCAGGCTGCAGGGCTGAACCTTGCCAAAGGGCAGGTGCTGCAAACCCGGCATCTGAACGCGCTGCTGAACGCCGCCGCCGGTACCGAGGATGCGGAACTGATCAACCTCACCACCCTGCGGTCGATGGCTCAGGCCTATTACAATCCTGAAAACTTCGGCCATTTCGGGCTGGCGCTGCGGAACTATGCTCACTTCACCTCGCCCATCCGCCGCTATGCCGACCTGATCGTGCACCGGGCGCTGATCTCGGCCCATGGCTGGGGCAAGGATGGGCTGACCGAAGATGAAATCGCCCGATTGGATGAAACGGCCACCCATATCTCGGACACCGAACGCCGCTCGATGATGGCAGAACGGGATACGACCGACCGCTATTTGGCTGCCTACCTCAGCGAGCGAGTAGGCAATGAATTCGCGGGCCGCATCAGCGGCATCGCTCGGTTTGGGGCCTTTGTGAAGATGGATGAAACCGGCGCGGACGGGCTGGTACCCGTGCGGTCACTGGGGCGCGAGTTCTTCCACTTCGACCGTGAGGCAGGGACGTTGATGGGCTCGGACACCGGCCTGATCATCGCCATCGGCCAGCGCGTCACCGTGCGTCTGACCGAGGCCACGCCTGTCACTGGTGGGCTGGAGCTGGAACTGTTGTCCATCGACGATCAGGCTCTTCCCCGCGGACGCGCGCCAAAAGGGCGACCAACACGGCGCAAGGCGGTCAGTACCAAGCGCAAGAAGGACAAGATCAAACGCAAGGTCGAACGCAAACGCCGTCAGAGGTGATAGGTCAGCGCCCGGGCAATCAGCCAGCCGTGGCGCGTGGGATCGATCTGCGCGGGGTCGTCGAACAGAACGGCCCTGTTGCCGTCGATCCGATCCTCACCCGGAAAGGCCGAGGTGAAATCACCCATTAACCGGCTTTGACAATGCACGAATAATGCAAAAGACGCGGCTTTATGCGTGCCAAGCCGGATCGTCGACCCCTTCGGGGCCAAATAGGCAGGCTGCCCCCAACGCAGCGCCTCTTGCAGAGGTTGCGCGGTGGGCAAAGACGCGGCGGTCTCAAAGATCAACGCGCGCAGGATCAGGGCACCGGAACGGGCGTTTTTTGGCAAGGTATCATAGGCTGCGGCCACTTTGGGGTCGTCAAACGGTGTCATCTCAGCAGCTTACCCGGTTTCTCCCTGCGCGTCAGAAGTTCCAGTTTGAGCACTTTGTGAATTTTGCATTTTGCGCTATTCTGACCCCGAGCAGTAATCAGGAATTTCGGAATGCGTAAATGCACAAGTGGCGTCATTGCCGCTGCATTATGGGCATCCATTGTGCAGGCGGAATCCCTCAAGACAGCGGATGGGTCTCAGACCTTTCAGCTGGCCTCGGCCGATCTGACGGTGTCGTTACGACCGGTCTTGCGGCCCTCAGCGATGGAGTATCGGGTGTCGACCGAAGGTAACGCGCGGTTTCAGGCGTGGCTGGGGGCGTTTCGGGACAGGGCGCTTGAACAAGGCATCTCGGCCGCCACGCTGGATCGATCTCTGGCCGGGCTGACCTATGACAAGAAGATCATTGAACGCGACCGCAATCAGGCCGAGTTCTCGAAACCGATCTGGGAGTATCTGGATTCTGCCGTGTCGGACACGCGGGTTTCGAACGGTCGCGCCGGGTTGGACCGTCACCACGCGACCCTGACCCGGATCGAGGCGCAATATGGCGTGGAAAAAGAGGTCGTCACCGCAATCTGGGGCCTTGAGACCGCATTTGGCACGTTTCGGGGCAGCGATCACACCATCCGATCGCTGGCGACGCTGGCCTTTGATGCGCGGCGGGCGCAGTTCTTTGAGACTCAGCTGATCGCGGCGCTGCAGATTATTCAGGCGGGGGATGTCAGCCCCGATCATATGGTCGGCAGCTGGGCCGGGGCGATGGGGCATACGCAGTTCATGCCGACCTCGTACCTAGACCATGCAGTGGATTTCGACGGTGACGGACGGCGGGATATCTGGTCGGACGATCCGACCGATGCGCTGGCTTCGGCCGCTGCCTATCTGGCGCGGCACGGCTGGACCAAGGGGCAACCTTGGGGGGTCGAGGTACGCCTGCCCGAAGAGTTTGACTTTGCCTCCGCCAATCGGGACTACACGCTGCTGCCGTCGGATTGGGCCGCGCGCGGTGTGGTTGGGCGTGATGGCAAACCGGTCCCGGATCACGGGCAAGCCGCCATCCTTTTGCCAGCCGGAGGGCAGGGTGTGGCGCTGATGATCTTCGACAATTTCCGCGTGATTGAGACCTATAACGGCGCCGACGCCTATGTGATCGGCATCGGCCACCTGTCTGACCGACTGGCTGGGCGCACCCCGTTTCAGGCCGGCTGGCCTCGCGGCGACCGGGTGCTGAGTTTCACCGAGAAAAAGGAACTGCAATCCCGCCTGACCGAGGCCGGATTTGACACTCAGGGCGTTGATGGACGCACCGGGCCGAACACGACCAATGCGGTACGGGCCTATCAAATCGCACAGGGTCTGTTGCCGGATGGATATGCGAGTCTCAGGCTGTTGGAGCGGTTGCGGTGAAGTATTGAGACGTATGTTGAAACCAACAGTTTTTGAGCGCTTTGTGACCGCAAGCGCTATTGGTTGATACCAAGACGATCGGTCACCTTGTCGGCAATCATGCGAGCTTCGGCTTGCTCCAACCCCATTCCAAACCCTGCTGTCCGAAGACCGTAGTCAAACTTTAGCCCGCCAAAGCTGCGGTTGCTGAAGAGGCCATGCATGTTCTGTTGCCCGCCAAACAGCGTTCCGTTGGGCGGGTTTTTATTTGCCTGGACGTTGGCAATGTGGTCGGTATCATAGGACCATGAACGGCGAAAAAGGGGGATGCGTCGCTGAATCGTTAGGATGCTGTTAGATATAGTCAGCAATTCGTACCCGGCAATGTTCCACAGCACCTGCGACAAGGCGAACAAACCGCCGACAGTCCACCCTCCGAGCCATGCCAGCAGAAACAGTGAACCAGAACCTGTTTTTCCGGAAGGTAGTGTTCCCAAGACCATCACTTCTCCGAATGCCCAGCCGCATAGCCAAAACATCAGGAAAGCCGTGACAAAGAAATTGGACTTACTTTTTACTCGGACCTGAAATTGGTCAGGGTTTTCAAAAATTTTCGCTCTGCCAGAATTGGGATTTTCGATCTTTGCCATTAGGTGCTTTTTCCAAAATAACTTTACGTAGACATAGTCTTGAATGGACTAAACTTTAAGGTGATTTTTCAGGGGGGTTGTTGTTTTCGATGGAATTCGGGCGGCGACCTGCTTTGGTTCTATGAAAAAAAAAAGGCGGCTTGGTTGAAGCCGCCTTCCATCCAATGCAATTTAACTGGGCTCAAGACGCCGCCTTCATCAACCCCTGTGCGATGATTTCGGCCTGTGCCTCGTCCAGCGATTTGTGGATCCGCACGAACATCTCGTCGATATCTGCAGGCGTCAGCACCAGCGGCGGAGAGATGATCATCCGGTCGCCCACATGTCGCATGATAAGATTGTTGGCAAAGCAGCGGTCGCGGCAGATATAGCCGACCGTGCCGGGCTCGGACGCGAACTTAGCGCGGCTGGCCTTGTCCGGGGTCAGTGCGATCGAGGCCATCATACCGACGATCTTGGCCTCACCGACCAGCGGGTGATCGACCAACGCCTCCCATTTTTGTTTCAGATAGGGCGCGGCGACGTCGCGGACGTGCTCTACGATCTTTTCCTCTTCGAGGATGCGCAGGTTTTCCAGCGCAACAGCAGCAGAAACCGGATGGCCGGAATAGGTGTAGCCGTGGTTGAATTCGGTGCCGCCGATGACTTCGGCGATCTCGTCATTTACGATCGAACCACCAATGGGCGCGTAGCCCGAGCTGAGGCCCTTGGCGATGGTCATGATATGCGGCTTGATGCCAACAGTTTCAGATCCGAACCAGTTGCCGGTGCGGCCAAAACCACAGATCACCTCATCCGCGATCAGCAGGATATCGTATTTGTCGCAAATGCGCTGAACTTCGGGCCAGTAGGTATCCGGTGCCACGATCACACCGCCCGCGCCCTGCACGGGTTCGGCGATGAAGGCTGCAACACGGTCTTCGCCCAGTTCCAAGATGGCCTCTTCCAGTTCCCGTGCGCGGGCCAAGCCGAAGTCTTCCGGCGTCATGTCGCCGCCTTCGGCCCACCAGTTCGGCTGGTTGATGTGGTGGATATTCGGGATCGGAATGCCGCCCTGCGCGTGCATCCCGGCCATTCCGCCCAGCGAGGCAGAACCCACGGACGACCCGTGATAGGCGTTCTTGCGGCTGATGATGATGTTCTTGTCGGGCTGACCTTTCTCGGCCCAGTAGGTGCGCACCAGTCGGATGTTGGTGTCATTCGCTTCGGACCCGCCTGCGGCGAAGAAGACGTGGTTCAGATCGCCCGGCGCCAGTTCGGCCAGTTTCTTGGCCAGCGCAATGGCGGGCACATGAGTCGTCTTGAAGAACGTATTGTAATAGGGAAGCTCGCGCATCTGGCGGGCGGCGGCCTCGGCCAGTTCGTCTCGGCCATAGCCGATATTGACACACCACAGACCAGCCATGGCGTCCAGAATCTCTTCTCCCTCGCTGTCGGTCAGGTAGACGCCCTTGGCGCGGGTGATGACGCGCGCGCCCTCTTTGCCAAGCGAGCCGTTGGCTGAAAACGGGTGCATGTGGTGGGCGGCATCCAGTGCCTGCAATTCAGCGGTGGGCATGTGATTGGTAATGGTGGACATCTGGAAATCTCCTGCAAGAGCCGTTGACGCTCACAATATGATCAAATTTTTTCCTGTCAATCGAATCGCATAAATCTAGTCATGGGACAGGGCGTCGACCATCAGTTCCATTCCCTGTTCAATGTCCTGCGCGGTGGCCTTTGCCACCCCGTCGGCGTTCTGGGCACGCAAAGCGGTAAGGATATCCTTGTGCCGATCCGGCAGGCTCTGCGTGCCAAAGCGGCCACAAACCACCCGCAGAGACGGCCCGAACCTGAGCCACAACCGCTCGGCCAAGTCGCTGAGAATCGGTGCATTCGCGTGCGAATAGAGTGTCTCGTGAAAACTGTGGTTCAGGCGCAGATAACCGCTGACGTCACCATCGGCGATCGTGCGGTCTAGTTGCTGGTCGATGCGTTCAAGACGGTCGATATCAGTGTCATTCATATTCGTAGTTGCGCGTCTGGAAAGCTCTGTTTCTATTGATAATCTTGCAAAAATCATTTGCTCAACATCACTCGCCGACAGCAGTGGAACACTGACCCTGCGGTTGCCCTGAAACACCAGCGCGCCATCCGAGATAAGGCGCCGGATAGTCTCGCGCACCGGGGTCATTCCAACGCCCAGAGATTCGGTCAGACCCTGTATCGTGACCGGTTGCCCCGGCACCAATTCGCCGAACATGATCTGCGCTTTCAGGGTTTGGTACACCTGCTCATGCGCGGGTCGTTTTTCACCTTCGGCCTTCGTTCCCGGTGCCTTATTTTTGATCAAATCCAATTGGTTTGCCCTGTTTCTAACGATGCTGACTTGCCAGGTGCCTGACCTTTTGAAACCATACGCGGGATCGGGGGAAAACGCAAAACTTGATCAAATCCAAAAAAACGGGAAAATACCCGTACACTTGCAGGGAGAAAAAAATGTCAATCAAAACGCTGACGATGACAGCGGTCATCGCATTGGGGACTTCGGCGGCCTTCGCCGAAGAGGTGCGTGTCTACAACTGGTCCGACTATATCGACGAGGACCTTCTGAAGAAATTCGAGGAAGAAACCGGCCTGACGCTGATCTACGACGTGTTCGACAGCAACGAGGTTCTGGAAACCAAAATGCTGGCCGGCGGGTCGGGTTATGATGTGGTGGTGCCGTCTGGTACTTTCCTTCAGCGTCAGATTCAGGCTGGTGCCTTTCAGGCGCTGGACACGGCCAAACTGTCCAACTCGGGCAATTTGTGGGACGTAATTCAGGAGCGCACCGCCGGTTATGATCCGGACAACGCGTATTCGATTAACTACATGTGGGGCACGACCGGCATCGGCGTGAATGTCGACAAGGTCAAAGAAGCCTTGGGTGACGACGTGGCCCTGAACAGCATGGATCTGGTTTTGAAGCCGGAGAACATGGAAAAGCTTGCCTCATGCGGGGTACATTTCCTCGACGCACCAGCTGAAATGATACCGATGGCCTTGCAGTACATTGGTGAAGATCCTGACAGCCACGACCCGGACGTCATCAAGAAGGTCGAAGAGCTTTTGACCAGCGTTCGCCCGCATATCCAGAAATTCCACAGCTCTGAATACATCAACGCTTTGGCCAATGGGGATATCTGTGTGGCCGTCGGTTGGTCAGGTGACATTCTGCAAGCCCGGGATCGTGCGGCCGAAGCCGACAATGGCGTGACTATCGAGTACCACCCCTTCGCCGAAGGGTCGTTGATGTGGTTCGATCAGATGGCTATTCCAGCGGATGCTCCGAACCCCGAAGGCGCGCACAAGTTCCTAAATTTCATTCTGGATGCCAACAACATGGCTGCGGCGTCGAACTACGTCTACTACGCCAACGGCAATAAAGCCTCGCAAGAGTTTCTTGAGGAAGATGTGATCGGTGATCCGGCGATCTATCCAGATGATGCGACCATGCAGAATCTTTACATAACGACGCCCTATCCGTCCAAGACGCAGCGCATCGTGACGCGCATGTGGACCAAGATCAAATCGGGTACCTGATCCGATTTTGCGCAGGGCGGCCAGAACCGCCCTGTGCCTTTTTCCAGATTGTCGAACGGGGGCCGTTTTGAATTCTGACATTTTTGCGCCGTGGGAAGACCCGCAGGCGAAACCTTTGATCCAGTTCCAGAATGTCACCAAACGGTTTGGCGACTTTACGGCCATCGACAATCTGTCTCTGGACATTTTCGAGCGCGAGTTCTTTGCGCTGCTGGGGCCGTCGGGCTGTGGCAAGACGACCATGATGCGGATGCTGGCGGGGTTCGAAAAGCCAACCGAAGGGCATATTATGCTGGGGGGTCAGGACATCGACCCGATCCCGCCAAACAAGCGGGCGGTGAACATGATGTTCCAATCCTACGCGCTGTTTCCGCATCTCAGCATCTGGGACAACATTGCGTTTGGACTGCGCCGGGACAACATGCCCAAACATGACCTTGAGGATCGTGTTGAAGAGATGCTGCGCCTCACCCGGCTAGAGCAATTCGCCCGCCGCAAGCCGCATCAAATTTCGGGCGGGCAACGTCAGCGAGTGGCGTTGGCGCGGTCGTTGGCGAAGGCACCGAAGCTGCTGTTGTTGGACGAGCCGTTGGGCGCGCTGGACAAGAAACTGCGGCAGGACACGCAGTTCGAACTGATGGATATTCAGGAAAAAACCGGCACCACCTTTGTGATCGTGACCCACGATCAGGAAGAGGCGATGACGGTTGCCAGCCGCGTGGCCGTGATGGATCAGGGCAAGCTGATGCAGGTGGCAACACCGGATCGTATCTATGAGAACCCCAACTCGGTCTATGTCGCGGATTTCATTGGTGACGTGAACATCATTGAAGGCCGGGCCTCGGCGGATGGCGAAGATACCTATCAGATCGACTGGGCCGAGGGGCAGTCGCCTTTGACGGCGACCTCGGCCAACGATTTTTCAAACGGGCAGGCCTGCCACATTGCGATCCGGCCCGAGAAGGTGACGATTTCCGCCGATCGCCCGGCAGATGCGATCAACGCTGTGCAGGGCAAGGTGCATGACATCGCCTATCTGGGCAACCTGTCCACCTATCACGTCGAATTGCCGAACGGCACGATCATCAAGGCGCAGACGGCCAATACCCGCCGCATCTCACGCCGGTCGTTCACATGGGAAGACCCGGTCTGGCTGTCCTGGACAGCTACGGCTGCGGTTCTGCTGGCGAACTGATGCGCCGCGCGTTTCTGATCGCTGTTCCTTACGTCTGGCTGCTGGCGCTGTTTCTGGTGCCGTTTTTCATTGTCCTGAAAATCTCTCTGTCAGACACCGAACTGGCTATCCCGCCTTACACGCCGACACTGGATCTGTCGCAGGGCTGGGCCGGGGTCAAAGACTTCTTCAGCCAGTTGGACTTTGAAAATTTCGTCTGGCTGACCGAGGATGATCTTTACTGGAAAGCCTACCTCTCCAGCGTCAAGATCGCTGTGATTTCCACCTTTCTAACCCTGCTGGTGGGCTATCCCATCGCCTATGGTATGGCGCGCGCGCCTGTGGAATGGCGACCGACGCTGATGATGCTGGTGATCCTGCCGTTCTGGACCTCTTTCCTGATCCGGGTCTATGCGTGGATGGGCATCCTGTCGAACGAGGGCTATCTCAACCAGTTCCTGCTGTGGACGGGCATCATCTCGACCCCTCTGACCATTCTGAATACCAATACGGCGGTCTATATCGGTATCGTCTACACCTATCTGCCGTTCATGATCCTGCCGATTTATTCGTCGCTGGAACGGATGGATGGATCGCTGATCGAGGCCGCCGAAGATCTTGGCTGCTCGCGCCTGCAAGCCTTCTGGCTGGTGACGATCCCGCTGTCGCGCCCGGGCATCATCGCAGGGTGTTTCCTTGTCATGATCCCGGTGATCGGTGAGTTCGTCATCCCCTCGCTGCTGGGCGGATCCGGCACGCTGATGATCGGTAAGGTGCTGTGGGAGGAGTTCTTCTCGAACCGCGACTGGCCAGTGGCCAGCGCGGTGGCAGTAGTGCTGTTGCTGATCCTTGTGGTGCCGATTGTTCTGTTCCAGCGCAACCAGCAGAAACAGGCGGAGGCGGAACAATGAGCAGGTTAAGCTGGTTCAACACGGTCTCACTGACGCTGGGGTTTGCCTTCCTCTATATCCCGATGATCATCCTGATCATCTTTAGCTTCAACGAAAGCAAATTGGTTACTGTCTGGGCAGGCTTCTCGGTCAAATGGTATGGTGAGCTTCTCCAGAACGAGCAAATTCTGGACGCCGCATGGGTGACTTTGCGCGTTGCGGTATTCTCGTCGACGATCGCAACAATTCTGGGTACCGCTGCAGCCTATGTGTTGGTGCGTGGGGGCCGCTTCTTTGGCCGCACTCTGTTTTCCGGCATGATTTACGCCCCGCTGGTGATGCCAGAGGTGATCACCGGCCTGTCGCTGTTGTTGCTTTTCATCGGCATCGGACTGGATCGCGGCATCCTGACCATCGTTTTGGCTCATACGACGTTTTCCATGTGTTTCGTCTCGGTCGTTGTGTCGTCACGCCTTGTGACGTTCGACCAATCGCTGGAAGAGGCTGCACTGGATTTGGGCTGTTCACCCGCACAGGCGTTTCGTCTGGTAACCCTGCCGATTATCGCCCCGGCCGTAATCTCGGGATGGCTGTTGGCTTTCACGCTCTCGCTGGACGATCTTGTGATCGCGTCCTTTACCTCAGGACCGTCAGCGACGACCTTGCCGATGAGGATTTTCTCTGCCGTGCGATTGGGGGTCAGTCCCGAAATCAACGCGCTATCGACGATCATGATCGCGGTTGTAACCATTGGCGTCATCACCGTGTCGCTGATCACGAAACGTGCGATGGTGCGGCAAAAGCAGGATGAAATGGCCGCCGCGCGGACCGAATGAAACGGCTGTTCCCGGACTATACCTATGGGCCCGGCCCCCGGACCAATTGCTGGTGGGACGAGACGATTGCCAGCCCCGACTGGCCGGTTTTGCACAGCGATCTGAAGGTCGACGTTGCCATTGTCGGTGGCGGCTTCACCGGGCTGTCGGCGGCCCTGCATCTGGCCGGGGCCGGGGTCTCGGTTGCCGTTCTCGAGGCCGAAACCCCGGGCTGGGGCGCATCCGGACGCAATGGCGGGTTTTGTTGTTTGGGTGGATCAAAGCTGAGCCATGACGCGATGCTCCGCCAGGTCGGGGAAGCCGCCGCAAACAGCTATGCCCAAGCCGAGGAAGAAGCGGTACATCTTGTCGCCGATCTGCTCGGCACGCATTGCATCGACGCCGATGTACATTCACAGGGTGAGACCCAGTTGGCCCACACTGCGCGCGCTATGGAGAAGTTGCGGCGGCGGGCCGAGGCGTCGGGTGCGCTTCATGAATCCGGTGACCTGCCAGGGCTGGGCTTTGGTAAGGGGTTCCACGGCGGCTACACCAACCCGGTCGGGTTTGCGCTGAACCCCAGAAAATACATGTTCGGGTTGGCGCAGGCGGCCCAGTCCCGCGGTGCTGATCTGTTCCAACAAAGCGCGGTGCAAGCCATCCGTAAGGTGCAGTCCGGTTTCGAAGTTCAGGCCAATTCAGGCCGGATCAAGGCGCAGAATTTGCTGATCTGCACCAACGGGTATTCCAGCGAAGACATCCCACCCTGGATGGCGGGCCGTTACATGCCTGCTCAATCCACGGTTCTGGTGACCCGTCCGCTAACCTCGGCCGAATTACAGGCGCAGGGCTGGACAACCGATCAGATGTCATACGACACCCGCAATCTGCTGCATTATTTCCGCCTGATGCCCGACCAACGGTTTCTGTTCGGAATGCGCGGAGGGTTGCTGTCCTCGCCACGGGTCGAGGCCGCAATTCGGCGCAAGGTCGTCAAGGATTTCAAACAAATGTTCCCGGGCTGGGCGGGTGTAGACGTGACCCATATGTGGTCGGGCATGGTTTGCCTGTCGCGGGGACTGACGCCTTATGTCGGGCCTGTGGCGGAGCAGCCGGGGATGTTCGCTGGGTTCGCCTATCACGGAAATGGGGTGGCGATGGGCACCTATTGCGGGCGTGCTCTGGCACGGATGGTTCTGGGGCAAGAAACTGAACTGCCGGCCCCGATCACCCGTGCCCCGCAAAGGTTTCCGTTGGGGCGTTTGCGGCGTGCGTTGATGCCACCAGCCTATGCGATGATGGCGCTTGCAGATTGGTAAGGGTCAGAACGCCGCCAACTCCAGCTCCAACCCTTCCGCGTAATCGCCCGCGCCGTTTTCGACACGCCACAGACAATAGGCCGCCGTCCGCCACGCATACCAGCGGCGCAGCGTCTTAAACCGTTTCACCGTATCTGCGTGACCATAGGCGGATAAGAACTGACGCTCTTCCGCCTGCGTCAGAGCCGCGCCGCGGTACACGCGCTGCATCGCCGGGGACAGGAATAAAGCCAGATCCTCACACGGGTCACCCTGTGCCGGGCATTGCCAGTCGATCAGGGTCAGGCCGGACGGTGTGGCCAGAATATTCCCGGCGACCGGGTCACCGTGGATCAGGCATGTTTGCGCGGTTGGGGGCACCTGTTCTTCAGGCCTCAGCCGTTCCAGCCGAAGCCGCATTTTCGAAACGCACCCGTCAAGAATGCTCTGCGCATGCTGCGCCAAGTCCGCGCTGCCGTTGCATCCTTTGGGCGCCTGTACGGGCGGGTTGAGCGTATGAAGCTTGCGCAGCAGCGCCCCCACTTCAGCCGCCCCCTCGCACCAGGGCGCGCCCGGCGCGTGATCGTAGAACACCCATCGGCCGTGTTCATGCTTACCGGCCGCGCGCAGGCGCGGTACAAAACCGGTGGGCTCCAGAGCGGTCAGGCACTGTGCCTCCAACTCGGCATCGTTGCGAAACAGCGGATTGCGCAACCCGGCGCGGTACAGTTTCAGCACCTTGCCGCCGTTTTCTTCCAGCACCTTCCAGACCTGATTGGTGCGTCCGCCATACAAGGTCTGAAACCGCGCATCCCCTGCAATCAGACCCCGATCGCGCAGGTCATCGACAAGATCCAGCGGAGGGGTAATCGGGTCAGACAGAGGGGTCACCGGTACAAGAAGCGAGTCGCAGGTTGCACAGGTGTGGCCTGTCGCGCCCGGCAGATCAAGCTCCGGCGCGAACCGCTGTAACCATTCCCACCGGAACGACCTGTCCACTTTCCAGTGTCAGTAAGACCGAGTCTTCGCCAACCTGTGCCTCAACCACCTGATTGTAGGCCGCGACGGGTTGGGTCGACAGCAGTTTATCCCGGTCATAGCTTTCCAGCGTTGCCGTATAGCTGCCCGCCCGCAGCGGGCTGCCATCACCGGCTGTTCCGGACCAGACAAAGTCGGTCTGTGTTACTGGAACAGAAATCCGCTCGATCTCGGTTCCGTTGCTGTTACGGATGACCATGACCGCACCGTCGGCCGCCGTTGCAGCTTGCGCGGACAGGGTCAAAGGTTCACCGTCAAAGTGAAACGCTGCGGTGGTCCGGACATCCATGCCGACCCAATTGGCCAATTCCTCCAGCTTGACACCGCCCAGCGACAGCACCAACTCGGACAGCGCCTCGTTGGTTTGCACCTGTTGTTCAACCATCGAAAACTGCGCTAGTTGTGAAGCATATTCACTGGAATCCATCGGCTCCAACGGGTCCTGATTCTGCGCCTGAGTGGTCATCAGCAACAAGAATGTGTCGAAATCGGATGCCACTGACGGGGCCTGCGAACTGGACGCCGCCTGCGCTGGCGTGTTGGTCTGAGTCGTCGATTGCGTTGGGGTGATCATGGTCAAAGCCTCATGTCGATTCGCCCGTCAGGGCGATGTGTAGGCGCGCCGGACCAGCCTCGGCGGCGTGCTCGGGTTGAGAGGTCGAGAACGCGTTGCCCTCACCCCCCTCAGATTGTTCGTGTTGCGCATCGGCGGATGTGCCCAGATCAAAGGACAGATCGCCCAGACCGAAATTCTGGAACTCGGCCTCAAGAACCGAGAGGTGGCGCCGCATCATGTCCAGCGTCTCAGGGCGTTCTGCGCTGATAGTCAGATGCAGGCCGTCGTCGCGGCCATTCAGAATGATCGAAACGCGTCCCAGTTCTTCGGGATTCAACGCAACCTCGATGGTGCCGGAATGTGGCCGGACATTGATAGCGGTCGCCATCTGAGATGCAATGGCACGCGCCGTTTCCGCGCGGGCGGTGGCTGTCATTGCCTGAACCGCGGGTCCCGATTCGCGTGAGTACGATAGCGTCGGGGCCTCTCTGGCGGCCTGTATGTCCTCAACCTCGGGGGTAGGCAGCGTGTCCGTTTGGGGGCTGGTTTTCTCGGTCGCCAGAAGCTGCATCTGCACAAATGTCGGTGCGCGTTCCGGTATTTTCTGGATCGGTTCCGCCACTGGCGTGGATTGCGCTACAGGCCTGTCCGGGTCGGAAAAGACCGACAGAATCGGCGACTCTTTCGGGCGCTGGTCCGAAACGGCCGGACCCATCGACGAGCTCTGCGGTTTAAGGGTGCCTTCAGTCGGGCGTCTTGGTTGCTCGGCCCCTGAAATCAATGCCTGAAAGACCGGCGGAAGCGCGCGCTGCGCTGGGTTTTCGGCTGTTTGCAGGAGTTCAGCCTGTGGAGGACCCGGTTGCTTGTCCCCGGTCGATTCGGCGTTAGCCTGAACGACCGGCGGTGTTTTAGACCGCACTTTGGGGGCCGTGTCCAAAACAGGTTTTGGAATCGCCTCTGCAGCAACAGGGCGGATTTCGGCAGGCGGCTGGTTATCCGGTGCAACAGCGATGTCTGTCGACTCAGCCTCTTCCGTGACGACCTCCAGTTCGGACGCTGCGTCCGGATCCTGAACCAGAAGATCAGCCGTTTCAGCACCCCCGTAATGCGGACCGGTATCCTGATCCAAGACCGTTTGAAAGGACATACCGCCATTGGACTCGCGCGCCTCCTGCGGGGTCGCATCGGGTTTCGCGGCGGCGGCGGTTGGCGAGGACATCACCGCTGAAAGAGGGTTGGGCATTTTGCTCCGGCTCCTTTTGTGTAACCGAAATCTGCCCGCAGGAAGTTACGTTTATTTTAACCGCTTTCGCCTTTGATCGAGAAAGTTCGATGCAAATTTCGGAGAAAGCAATGAAGGTTTCTGCGACACCTCCCGTCACGCAACCACCGAAGACACCTCAGAAAGTAAAGGCCGCTGCTGTCGAGTTGGAGGCGGCGTTTTTGGCTGAAATGCTCAAGGCCTCCGGGTTGGGCAAAGCACGCCAATCCTTTGGCGGCGGCGCAGGGGAGGACCAGTTTTCGTCGTTCCTTGTGCAGCATCAGGCGCGCGCACTGGCCGAAGCCGGTGGCGTCGGCCTGTCCGAAATTCTGTTCAAGTCCATGATGGAGAAAACCAATGCCGACCAAAGCTGACACCGACCTGATCAAGTCCTTGGAAGAAGTGCTGGACCTTGAGCGGACGGTGCTGGTCGACGGTGATCTGGACCGGCTGAATCACATGGCGCCGGAAAAGGAAAAACTGATCGGGGCAATCAATGACCTTCAGGTCTTTGACAGTGCCGAGTTGATTCGCCTGCAAGAGAAGGTGGAGCGCAATCAGGCCTTGCTGAACAGCGCGGCCGAGGGGATTCGCGCCGTGGCCAGCCGCATGGCCGAATTGCGCCGCGTGCGTCAGGAATTCAGCACCTATGGCGCCGACGGTCGGCGCAACGGATACACCGTGCGCCACCATGCAAAGCTGGAAAAACGGGCATAGTGACGGGTTTGATTCAAATCCGAGTTTTCTGGCTTGGGCGCTTTAGCACTCCGTTAGGGGATCGGCGGCAAAGGTGGTCGGGCACCTGAAACAGCAGGTGGCGCGAACAGCCCGACGGCGGATCGCACTGATCAGAAAGACGTCAAAGCCCGCAGATGGTGCGGGGTAAGCATGGGCGCAAAGGGCCCGAACGGAAAAGGAAGAAAGCTATGTCCAGCATTCTGACCAACAATGGCGCAATGGTTGCGCTGCAAACTCTGAAATCGGTCAACAAGAACCTGGCACAGACCCAGAACGCGATCTCGACCGGTAAGGACGTTGCAACTGCCAAAGACAATTCGGCCGTCTGGGCGATCTCCAAAGTCATGGAGTCCGACGTTAAGGGTTTCAACGCGATCAAGGACAGCTTGGCGCTGGGTGAATCGACTGTTGCCGTGGCACGGAACGCGGCTGAAACCGTGACGGACCTTCTGAACCAGATGAAAGGCAAGATCGTCGCGGCCCAGGAAGACAACGTGGATCGCGGCAAGATCAATGCGGACGTGAGCGCGCTTAAGGATCAGATCGAGTCCGTTGTTGGTGCGGCACAGTTCAATGGATTGAATCTGGTGAACGGGTCTTCGGGTCCGGCTTCGATCCTGTCGTCTCTAGATCGTGATGCATCTGGTGGTGTGACACCGTCGTCGATCAGCGTTGCAGCGCAAGACCTCTCGGTGGGTGGCTACACAGCCAAGGGTGTTCTTGCTGGGTCGGACAACGTGACCACTGACAACGATACCGCAGGTTTCACTATGGATAAGTCCGGTGGCACCGGGGATATCGTGATCGACAGTTCGACCGACAACTTCGCAGCGGGCGACAAGGTGTCGATTGCAGTGGGTGATCAGGTTGCAACCTACACCATTCAAGCCTCTGATCTGGATCCCTCGGGCACATATGATGCAGCGTACACAGACGGTATCGTTGCTGTGGGTCTGAAGAACAAGATCGACTCGCTGGGTATCACGGGTGTCGCGATTGACTACGATTCGGGTAACCCAGGAACGTTGACCTTCGTGACCGGTACTGCAACGGCGGGCGCCGACGCGGATCGTGACGTGACCGTTTCAGCTCAATTCACCAATGCGGGTGCCGGGGGTCTTGGGGCCTTGGATGCAATCGACGTCTCTACCGACTCGGGCGCATTGGCAGCTCTGGGAACCATTGAGGGATTGATTGATACTGCCATCGACGCGTCGGCAGCGTTCGGGTCCGCGCAGGGCCGGATCGAGACCCAGAAAGAGTTCATCTCGAACCTGGCCGACTCGTTCAAATCCGGTATCGGTTCGCTGGTAGACGCCGACATGGAAGAAACCTCGGCTCGTCTGCAGGCCCTGCAGGTTCAGCAGCAGCTAGCCACCCAGTCGCTGTCGATCGCCAACCAGGCGCCGCAGTCGATCCTGTCTCTGTTCCGTTAACCTCCGAAACTTGGCCGGGGCGTGGAAACGCGCCCAGGCCCTGACCGCCCAAAGACGGGCAATTGGAAGGATTTCTAGTGACACCGCACACTCTTGCTCAGCGAGCCTATGCACAGACCGCCGCCCCCACGCGCACACCGCGCGACACCGAGTACGAGGCGATTTCAAAGATCACGCACCGGCTCAAGGCTGCGGCCGCCCAGCAAAAGACAGATTTTGGCGGGTTCGTTCAGGCCCTGCACGAAAACCGCCGTCTTTGGTCCGTTCTAGCCAGCGGTGTCACGGATTCGGACAACGCCTTGCCCAACGAGTTGCGGGCACGGATTTTCTATCTGGCCGAGTTCACCGAACAGCACAGCAGCCAGGTTCTGGGCAACAAGGCAACGGTGGAACCGCTGCTTGAGATCAACATGGCCGTTTTGCGCGGCCTGCGGCAAATGGGGGCCACCTGATGGGCGGGCTGGTTCTGAAACTGGCCCCGAAAGAGAGGGTTCTGATCAACGGCGTGGTTGTTGAAAACGGGGATCGCCGCAGTCGGTTTTCGATCATGACGCCTGATGCCAACGTCTTGCGTTTGCGGGACGCCATCCACCCGGATGAGGTGAATACCCCGGTGCGACGGGTTTGCTATGCCGCACAGCTTGTGCTGTCCGGCGATATGGAGCCCGAACGGGCCCGTCAGCAACTGCTGCGCCGGGTCGAAGAGCTGAGCCAGGTCTTTACCGACGCGGACAGTCGCCGTGTGTTGTCCGAGGCGACCGAGGCCTTGTTGGCCGAGCAGTATTACAAGTGTCTGAAAGCTCTGCGCGCATTGTTGCCGCGCGAAGAGCGGTTGATGGCGTATCAGCAATGACGTTCCAGCCAGTCATCCCTACGGGCGGTTTGGTGGGCTGGCGGTTTCTGCAGCGCACCTATGACGCGCAACTGGACAGCTTTTCGTCCTCATCCTTCAACGAGAGGGAGCGGCAGTACTTTCTGGACAACATCGGCAAGGTGCAAAGGGCCGAGGATCTGGTGTCGGATCGGCGTTTACTGCAGGTTGCACTCGGCGCTTTCGGTTTGGAAGACGATATCAACAACCGTTACTTCATCCAGAAAGTGCTGTCCGATGGCACCAGCGCCGATGATGCGCTGTCAAACCGGCTGTCTGACGGCCGGTATCGGGAGTTTTCCGAGGCGTTTGGTCTGGGGCCGGGTGAAATACGCCGAACCGGGCTGGCGACCTTTATGGAGGACATTGCCCGCGACAACGTCGTGTCCCGGTTCGAAATCGCGGTGGGCGAGTCTGATGAAACCATGCGCATTGCGCTGTATGCGCAGCACGCTCTGGTCGACTTGGCTGGGCAAAACGGCAGTGCAGACACCAAATGGTTCGATCTGATGAGCCTGCCGCCGCTGCGCAGTATGATGGAAACGGCGCTTGGGCTGCCATCAAGTTTCGCTCAACTGGACATCGACCGGCAACTTGAGGTGTTCAAAGACAGGTTGTCGGGTGTTACCGGGTCAGATGACCTGTCGCAGTTTACGGATGAGGAGGCGGTGGTAAAGCTGACGGACCGGTATCTTGCCCGCAGCCAGATTGCTCAGTTGCAGAGCACGATTTCACCCGCTCAATCCGCACTAATCCTGCTGGGGGCGTGACGGAAAACACGGATTCAACATCTGGTCATGCCGGTTCTCGTTGGATCCCAACACCTGTCACCAAAACGGACGTTAGCCGCTCAAAAGCGCATCTGCTGAGGTTCGGAGTGCGAAGGATGTGACCGGAAGGGACACGTTGTGCAGTTTGACATCCCCAAGCGGCTCGGCATTGGCACAGGCCGGCTGAATGTCGGCTGAGACTACAATACGATGGCCTACCTTTTTGCCATACTCCCCCAATCGGGCCGCCACGTTTGCGGCTTGTCCGATGACGGTGAAATCAAGCCGTTCGCGTGACCCGACATTGCCATAAGTAACCCGACCATAGGCGACCCCGATGGAGCAATCGCAATGGGTGTCTGATCCGGACTGGCGCAATTCGCCCAGTTTTTCGACGATTTCGATGGCAGAGCGTTGAGCATTCCAACGCGCCGACTCCGAGTCATCACCGGCTGGGAAAACTGCCAACACAGCGTCGCCGATGAACTTGAGGACCTCACCGCCGTTTTCGTGCACGATGCCGGATACGGTCTCAAAGAACTCGTTCAGCAAGTTGATATAGGCGGTACGGCCAAGACGTTCTTCCAGGCTGGTGGAGTTGCGCAGGTCGCAGAACATGATGGCGGCGTCGATCTCGTCCCCGTCGCCCCGCCGGATTTCTCCCCCCAGAACCCGCGCACCCGAGCGTTTGCCCACATAGGTTTCCAGCAAGACCTGCGCGTTTTCGCGCTGCATGAAGACCTCGTAATACCGGGCAATGACCGAAGAACACTCGAAAACCAGCCCAAGGTTTTCGGTGGTGAACCCATCCGGGTGATCGCAAGTCAGAGTCAGAACATTGGTTCGCCCGTCCGAGAAGGGCAGGGGCATGGCAACGTAATCAGTTGCGCCTTTGGCGCGCAAATCCTCCATGATCGGAAAGCTGTTTTGCGGATTTTCGTCATTCAGACGCTGACGCACCCCGCCCAGCCCGTTCGACACGTGACGCAGGGGGCTGTTGATATAGGCCGGGTGGTCGTGAATCTCATAGGTGGGCACATTGGTCGAGATCTCGGCCTCACCCTTTTCCCAGATATAGTGTTTGCCCGCGATCAGTGGATGCAGCGACCAGGCCAGAATGCTGAGCCGTTGGATGGCGATGCCGTGCTCCAGCATTTTTTCAGCTAGGGCTTTGGTGAAGGCTTCGGGGGTCTGGTTCTCGGACGCGCCGCGCATCAACCAGTCGATCAGCGGACCGCTGATATTACCATCCTCGGGGTCGCGCAGAGTGTTTTCGCCCAGATCGATCCGCGAATAGGCGTCGGGCATGAAACCGATATGGCCCTGAATGGCTGTGCTTTCGGGCAGGGCGTCTTCATAGGCCCAGACGGAATTGGCCAGCCGCTGACCATCCAGAATAACATCGTGATAGGTCGCGGTCCCTTTGAAGGGGCAGAAGGTCTGCAATTCGGTTTCCTCGCCAAGATCGATGCAGACGTCCTCCCTTGGGATGTAGATCGTGGCGGGCAGCCGCGTTTCATACATGACCTTGGCATTGCTGCTATCGGCCAAAAGGGTTTCGTCGCGGTAGATCGCAACGCGACCGGTCAGCTTTTCGACCGAGATGTCGTAACCATTGGTCTTTGGGGTGGTGTGCACATTCATCATCAGACTCCCTGACGCGAGTCTTAATAGGATGGGGCTTTGACTGTCGCATTCCAAGGGGTGTCACCGGCTTTTTACCACACACAAATTGTGCAGAAAGGCCGGATCAGACCATCTGGATTACGTCTTTTTCGATCGACAGCATATAGCCCTTTTTGGCGATGTTCTTGACTAGCAGTTCGCTGACCATCTGATTGCCCAATGCATCGCGCAGCCGTTTGATCCGGGTGGCACCTGCGGCCTCATCACAGTCGGCGGCGTCTTTGCCGGAAATCATCGCCTCGATTTGCACGCCCGAAAGAACTTCGTCATCCAGACGGGATTCAGCCAAAACCGACAGGGTCTCCATCGCCGCCGGGGTCAGTTTGAAATCCATGTTGTTCAGGTAGACGGTGTTTTCCTCGCGACTGATCAGCAGAGAAGTGACCTGAATCCCGGTGCGTTCGATCTGTGCCATCCGCCGGTTCAGAGTCACCAGCATCACCAGAAACACCAGCGCGGTCACCAGCATGGCGCTGGCAAAGACCAGCAGCACGAAGATCACCATGCGATAGCTGGACAGCGTGTCGGCGAAGGCCGTGCCGGATTGCGCCAGAATCTCGAGCAAACGGATTTCCGTCTGCGAGGTTAGGTCGCTTTCGATGAACAACCGTTCGACCCGAGCGTTAAAGGCATTGGCATCTGGCAGGGTCCAGAACAGGAAGATCGCCGCCGTCACCAGAATCACTACGATCGCCGCGATGCCCGCGCCGACCAGTCTGACACCGGATCGGCGGGCCTCAGTAACGGAGATAGAATTTTCCGGCATTGCCCTTCCTTTTATCCAACCCTTCCGATCCGAACACGGATATGACGTTCAGCAGGGTCCAGCCCGAGCCTTTTAGGCGATTGGCGACTTCTTTTTTTGCGCGCCCCTTGTCGCAGGCAGGCACCTGCATGACGCCATAGTGCAGGCGCAGCGGATTATCCTTTTTGGCCTTGTAGTCGGCATAGCAATCGGCCGCAGCTGCGGTAGAGCCAAGCGATATCAGGGCCAACAGGACCAAGGAAGAAAGGATCTGTTTCATAAGCCGCATCCTGCGCATGGGTTGCCACGATATTCAATAACCCAAGGGGTTTGGCAGGTCTGATATTGGATAACAACGGGGCGTTATTGCTTGTCTGAACGGGGAAGGAACAGTGTCAGGGCATCGAGCACACGGCCCGCCACCGGGCCTCTAAGACCTCTGAAGGACAAGCAACATGCATAAGAAATTCATCGCCCTGATCGTGGCCTCTGCGGTTGCCATCACCGGAATTTCGGCGTCGCAGGCGCGGGCTGCTGATGTCGAAGATATCCTCGGCGGGCTTGCGGCAATTGCGCTTCTTGGCGTCGCCGTGAAGCATTTCAGTGACGAAAACAAAAAGAATACCGTTACGAACAACTACAATCACGTATATAAGGCGCCCCAAAACCGCGTGTACTCGAAACCGAAGCATAAGCCGCATCGCGTACGCCCGCTGCCCAAACGTGTTGCGCGCTACAACCTGCCGCAACGATGCTTGCGAAATTTCAAAGGGCATGGACCCAAACAGCGTCTGTTGGGCACGAATTGTCTGAGCAAGCACTACAAATACAGCAATAGCCTGCCAGACCAGTGCGAGGTCAGGTTCTGGAACGGCGACAGGGTCAAGCGGGCGTACCATCCCGGCTGCCTGCGCCAGAATGGATACCGCGTAAGTAACAAGTAAAGGTTTTCGAGCAGGAGCGGCGCCACAGAAGCGCCGTGCAGGGAGAGGGTGGCGCAAGCTGCCCTCTCTTTTTTGTTGCGGTGCGCGGTGAAACGCGGTTTTCCGGGGGTATGACGACACCGGATTATGAAATTGAGAAAACCGCCGCGGCGAATGGCTATCTGCGGATCGCGGGCGTGGATGAGGTTGGGCGTGGGCCGCTGGCTGGGCCGGTGGTGGCGGCGGCCGTGATTCTGAACTCCGGGGATATTCCCGAGGGGCTGAACGATTCGAAGAAGCTGACGGCAAAGCGGCGCATCGCGCTTGAGGCCGCGCTGCGCGACCGTGCCGAGATCGCGGTGGCCGAGGCCACGGTGGCTGAGATCGACGAACACAACATCTTGCGCGCCTCGCATCTGGCGATGGAGCGGGCGGTGGCAGCGCTGAACCCGCCGCCGGATTACCTGCTGATCGACGGCAACATGATTCCGCGTGGCCTGACGATCCCCTCGCAGGCCGTGGTCAAGGGCGACGCGCATTCGGTGTCGATTGCGGCGGCGTCAATCATCGCCAAAAACTGGCGCGATCAACTGATGGTGGATTTGGCGCAACAGCATCCCGGCTATGGCTGGGAGACAAACGCCGGTTATCCGTCGAAACAACACTGCGAAGCGCTGCAAAATCTTGGTGTGACCCCACACCATAGACGTTCGTTCAAGCCGGTACACAATATCTTGTATCAAGAGTAAATCGTAAGTCGCTGATTCAAAAAAGAAATTGACGGCGAATCGTCTTTGACTCATCCTTGTCTCAACCAAATGAGCGCAAAAGCGCCGTGGATACTTGAGGCAGTAAAATGACAACAACCACCAAAAAGGGCGCAAAAGCGCTCCCTTTAAACACGATTCTATCCGGGGACTGCATCGATGTGATGAACAGTCTGCCCGAGGCGTCGGTGGACCTGATCTTTGCGGATCCGCCCTATAATCTGCAGCTGAAAGGCCAGTTGCACCGCCCCGATAACAGTCAGGTAGACGCGGTTGATGATCACTGGGATCAGTTCAGCAGCTTTGGAGCCTATGACCAGTTCACCCGCGACTGGCTGAAGGCAGCGCATCGGTTGCTCAAGCCGAATGGCGCGATCTGGGTGATTGGCTCGTACCACAACATCTTCCGTGTGGGCTCGGCCCTGCAGGACGCGGGATACTGGATTCTGAACGACGTTGTCTGGCGTAAGTCGAACCCGATGCCGAACTTCCGCGGCAAGCGGTTCACCAATGCGCATGAGACGATGATCTGGGCGTCGAAACGCGAAGGCGCGAAATACACGTTCAATTATGAGGCTCTGAAGGCGCTGAACGAAGGCGTGCAGATGCGCAGCGACTGGGTGCTGCCTATTTGCACCGGGCATGAGCGTCTGAAGGACGAAAACGGCGACAAGGCACATCCGACGCAGAAACCGGAATCTCTGTTGCACCGTGTGCTGATCGGTTCGACCAATCCGGGCGATGTGATTTTGGACCCGTTCTTTGGCACCGGGACTACAGGCGCTGTCGCCAAGATGCTGGGCCGCGAATTCATCGGCATCGAGCGCGAGGAAAGCTATCGCAAGGTCGCTGAAAAGCGCATCGCCAAGGTCCGCAAATTCGACCGCGAGGCGCTGGAGGTCAGCGCCAGCAAGCGCGCCGAGCCGCGTGTGCCCTTCGGCCAGCTGGTCGAGCGCGGGATGCTGCGGCCGGGCGAGGAGCTGTATTCGATGAACCAGCGCCACAAGGCCAAGGTCCGCGCCGATGGCACGCTGGTTGGACAAAACGTCAAGGGCTCGATCCATCAGGTGGGCGCGCATCTGGAAAACGCCCCCTCTTGTAACGGCTGGACCTACTGGTGCTTCAAACGCGACGGCAAGACGGTGCCCATCGACGTGTTGCGCCAGCAAATCCGGGCAGAGATGCACAACTGATTTCACCAATACCGCCGGTGCCTGTGGCCTGACACAAGGCACTACGCCTTGCCCCGCCGACCTCGGCGGGGTCTTTTGTTTTCCTGTCGTCTGGTCTCAAACCGCGCCTCCTGTATCCTGCGATGCAGTGAAGGAGCCTATGTGATGTCGGATACCACAGCCAGCCAATCCCGCTTTGACCGGTTCTTTGTAACCCGCCCAGATAACTACGATCTGGAGAACAAATACACCGAAGCCGCGCTGGAACGGCACAAGCGCGAAGGACTGGAGCTTGCCGTGCGTGCGCGGTGGATCGCAATGGGGCTGACCGCTATACTGCTGGTTTTCCTCAACCCGCAATGGGAAGTGCTGTGGTACCATTTCATCCTGCTGCTGATCTGCGCAAATGGCTGGCTGATCCGGCGTGCTGGTCGTGTGGGGCAATCGCGGACCGAGCTATTGCTGATTTTTGCGGACTTGTTGATCATGACGACGGCAATGGTCGTGCCCAACCCGTTCAGCGACGATGTGCGACCGCTGGCGATGCAGTACCGGTTCGATAACTTCCAGTATTTCTTCATCATTTTGGCGGCCGGAACGCTGGCGTATTCCTGGCGCACGGTGATTGCGATAGGATCATGGACGGCGGGCATGTGGACCGCTGGATGGATCATCGCCTGGTGGGTTGCGACTCCGATGCCTGAACTCAGCGAACGTGTGGCCGAGGCTTTGACCGGCTATCCGGATGTGGCTGAGCTGTTGGACCCCAACAGTTTCATGCCCACGCAACGAATCCAGCAGATCGTAGTCTTCATGATGGTTGCGGTGACGTTGGGCGTGTCGATGCGGCGGCTCAACCGGTTGCTGATGACCAATGCAGGCTTGGAGCGCGAACGGGCAAACCTGTCGCGCTATTTCTCGCCCAACGTGGTGGATGAACTGAGCCAAAATGATGAGCCGCTCAAGCAAGTGCGCAAAGAAAACATCGCGGTTCTGTTCATCGATATCGTGGGGTTCACCAAATACGCCGCCGGGCGCGATCCTTATGAGGTGATCGAGGTTCTACGCGGTTTCCACGCCCGGATGGAGGCCGAGGTTTTTCGGCATCACGGAACGCTGGACAAGTATCTGGGGGACGGGTTGATGGCAACATTCGGGACTCCGGTACCAACGCCTTTAGACGCAAGCAACGCGGTGGCCTGTGCCCGGGATATGGTCGTGGTGATCGACCGCTGGAACATTGAGCGCCGCCGGGCGGGTGAGCCCGAGATTCGTGTCGGAATCGGGGTTCATTTTGGTGAGGTGGTTCTGGGCGATATCGGGGCCAACCGGCTGGAATTTGCGGTAATTGGGGATGCAGTGAACGTGGCCGCCAAGTTAGAGGCGCTGACCCGGGAGTTTCAGGCAAGGGTGATCATCAGCGACGCGGTGCGAGGGCAATTACAGGACGAGGGTCACAGCGCATTTGAGCTGATGGCAGGATTCGAAAAACATGAAAACCATGCCGTCCGGGGGGTAGAGGCCCCGATGGATGTTTGGGTGATGAGGGGGTAGGTGCTCCCGCCGATCTGCCCTGCATCAGAGATGCAAGGCAGATCGTTGGGCCGGGCAGCGCGCTGGCGCGCACTGCGGTCACGGCTGAGGTGAGGGGTTCTCTGCGCGGTTGTAGGGCGTCCAGTCGGTGACTTCGGGGTAGTATTGGCGACGCCAGGCGCGGACGCGGGGGTTCATGACACGGCGCCAGAGTGGCGGGATCATGGCCGCCACGGTCATCACCGGATAGCCGTAGGGCAGTTGCGGGGCAGCGTCCTCTGGGTGGTGCTGCAGCAGCGGAAACCGGCGGTTCGGTTTGTAGTGGTGGTCCGAGTGGCGCTGTAGGTTGATCAGCAGCCAGTTCGACGCCGTCTGCGAGGCATTCCAGGAATGGCGCGGCAGTACGTGTTCGTATTTGCCCTGACCTAGATGTTTGCGGGTCAGGCCATAATGTTCCACGTAATTGACCAGTTCCAACTGCCAGATGGCCGTGCCCGCTTGGATTAGAAACAAGGCGAGGCCGGATAGACCTCCGATAGCGAAGGCCAGCGCCAGCATCGTGGCTTGCAGGCTCCAATATCGCCAGAACGGGTTGGATGGGTCGCTCCAGTGGCGATCCTTGCGGGCCAGTTTTTCGCGCTCGGCCCGGAACGCGGAGACGAGGCTTTGTTTCAGGACGCGCGGGTAGAAGCGGTGGAAGCCTTCGTTATAGCGCGCCGTGACCGGATCGCGCGGGGTGCCGACAAAGCGGTGATGGACCAACAGGTGCTCGGACCGGAAATGCGAATACAGCACCATCGCCAGAAGAATATCGCCCAGCCAACGCTCGAACCGGCCCTTTTGGTGCATCAGTTCGTGGCTGTAGTTGATCCCGATGGTGCCGGAAATGGTACCCATACCGAAGAACAAACCGATCTTGGCCGCTGTCGACAGATGGTCTGAATGAGCGGCGTACCAGATCAGCCCATACAAGGTTAGGAACTGCACCGGAACCCAGGCTTTGGTCAGCAGGATATACCAGCGCAGCACGGTGTCTGGCGTGTCGGGGTCGGCGTTGCTCAACTCCAGCCCGGTCAGGCGATCCAGCACGGCAAACGCCCACCACGTGCTTGCCGGGACAAGCAGAACCCACCAGCCGCCTGCCATCGCCGTGCCCCAGATCAACGGGATCAGCAGGAATGAGATCCAGAAGGGCAGTGCCGATTGCCAGCGGGACAGGGACTGGATCGCGGTCATGGGGTGGCTCCGAAAAACTGCGCACAGACTAGTCACAGTCCGACAGGACGTACAACGGGCTATCGGTTGCGCCAGAGGTCGTGCGCCTTGCGCATTACGGTGGGCAGGTCTCTGGGGCGAAAGGCGTGTTTTTCCAGCACGATTAGGCCTTCGGGCAAGCTTTCGGCAGTCAACGGCGCCGTCCAGATGCGCAGGATCAGGTGGAAATGTGTGAACGTGTGTCGCACCTCTCCGGTCAGAACCTGCCAATCTGCCTCAAACGGGGGTGTTTCATCTGGTGCATCGGACCAATCCGAGCTTGGCCAGCCCAGCATTCCGCCCAGCAACCCCTTGTCGGGGCGGCGCTCTAGCAATAGGGCGCCGTTATTGCTTTGGGCGATATAGACGTGGCCGTATCGCGTCGGTTTGGGCTTTTTGGGTGTCTTGCGCGGCAGGTCGGGCTGCGTTCCGGCCATGCGGGCCTGACAGGGATCGCGGACGGGGCAGATCCCGCAGGCCGGAGATTTCGGGGTGCAGATCGTGGCCCCCAGATCCATCACCGCCTGCGCATAGTCCCCCGGCCGCGTTTTAGGAGTCAGCGCAGCGGCCTTGTCCTTGAGCAGGGGTTTCGAACCGGGCAGCGGGTCGTGAATGTCGTAAAGCCGCGCCATGACTCGTTCGACATTGCCGTCCAGCACCGTTTCTGGGCGGTCGAAGGCAATGGCTGAAATGGCGGCGGCGGTATAGGGGCCGATGCCGGGCAGTTTCAGCAGGGCGTCATAGCTGTCGGGGAAGATGCCGCCATGATCCGCGGCGACCACCCGAGCGCATTTCAGCAGGTTTCGGGCGCGGGCGTAGTAGCCCAGCCCGGCCCATTCCCCCATGACCTGATCATCCGGCGCTGTAGCCAAGGCCTGAACTGTGGGCCAGCGCGTAGTAAACCGCATGAAGTAATCGCGCACGGCAGCCACGGTTGTCTGCTGCAGCATCACCTCGGACAGCCAGACGCGATAGGGATCGGGCACAACCTCGGCGGCCCGATCCGCAGGCCCGACGCGCCAGGGCATCTCGCGGGCGTGGCGGTCGTACCAGCTCAGCAGAGCGCCGCTCAAGTCCTGTTGAATAGAGTCACGCAAGTTTTATCTATCTCCCGTCGGGTTTCGCTGGCGCCCGGTGTCACGCCCTTTACAATAGCGGCGCAGGAGTTGGAAACCAGATGCAGCGCAGACGTTCTTCGACCCGCGGGTTCAAACGCACCGCGACATTGCTGAACGGACAGATTCGGCGCGCCGGGGAAAGCCGGGGCTTTGCCGTATCGCGTTTGCTGACCCACTGGGCCGAGATCGTGGGCCAGGATCTGGCATCGATCGCGCGACCGGTGAAGGTGGGTTATGGCAAGGGCGGAATGGGCGCGACTCTGACCGTTCTGACCACCGGCCCGCAGGCCCCGATGCTTGAGATGCAGAAGGAACAGCTGCGCGGCAAGGTGAACGCGGTTTACGGCTATAACGCCATCAGCCGGGTGCGCATCACCCAGACCGCTCCGACCGGATTTGCCGAGGGGCAGGCCAGTTTCGATCACAAACCGAAACCGGCGAAACCCAAGATTGACCCAGAGATCGAGGCCGAAGCAGGCCGGACCGCACGCGACGTTCACGATGGTGATTTGCGCGCGGCCCTTGAACGTCTGGGCCGTAACGTTTTATCCAAGCAAAAACGCTGAGAAAGGGCTGAGAAATGAGCCGTATTGCAACCGGAATTTGTGCGGCGGTCGCCATCGCCGCAGGCGGCTATTGGCTGTCGCAGTCAAATTCCTCTCCGTCTTATCCGCTGGTCGGCAGCGCCGAGGCGCAAGAGGCCGATCTGGACACCTCGACCATCGTCGAGATGGTGCAGGGTGCCGAGGACGCGCCGGTCGAGATCATCGAATATGCCTCTTACACCTGTCCGCATTGCGCCACTTTCCATCAGGGCGCGTATAAGCAGCTGAAGAAAGATTTCATCGACACCGGCAAGGTCAAGTTTATCTACCGCGAAGTGTATTTCGACCGCTACGGCCTGTGGGCCTCGATGGTGGCGCGTTGCGGCGGATCCGAAAAGTTCTTTGGAATTACGGATCTGATCTTTGAAGGCCAGTCCGAATGGGTCAAAGCCGGTGGCCCGGCCGAGATAGTAGACGAACTACGTAAAATCGGCCGTCTGGCCGGCATTGACAATGATCAGCTTGAGGCCTGCCTGCAAGACGGCACACGCGCACAGACGCTGGTGGCTTGGTATCAGGAAAACGCCGAGCGTGATGGTGTTCAAGCGACGCCGTCCTTCATCGTGAACGGCAAGAAGGTCGACAACATGTCCTATGCCGATTTCAAGACGCTGATCGAAGACGAACTGGGCAGCTAACTGCCTTATGCGACCGGCCTTTGGCGGGCCGGTCGCCAATCACGGCGACGGGGCGATCTGCAGCAGCATCTGCCGGACCTTGTCGGCTTCATCCACTTTGAGACGGACCGGTAGCGTCAGGACCTTGCTGCGGAACGCGGCGGGCAGGCGGACGGCGTCTTTTTCCGTTGTCACCATCTGCGCGCCCAATTGCCGGGCCTCGTTCTCCAACCGCGCCATCAGGGCCGGGGTCAGCGGCTGATGATCATCTAGCGCTTCGGCTCGTAGCAGTTTTGCGCCTTGTTGGCGCAGGGTGCGAAAGAACTTGTCCGGGTGCCCTATGCCTGCAAAGGCCAGAACGGGCGTGTCGACCCAGTCCATTCCGGTCTGCAACGGCGCGACCTCACCCGTTACATGGGGCACCGACAAGGCTGTGCCCCACTGATCGGAGAATTGCGCCTGAGATGCCGCATCCCCCAGTGAAAGCACCAGATCGGCACGTTGCAGTCCAATATGAACGGGTTCGCGCAGGGGACCAGCGGGCAGACACAGACCATTGCCGAAACCGCGCGCGGTGTCGACCACGATGACCGAGAAATCCTTGGCGACCGAGGGGTTTTGGAACCCGTCATCCAGCACGATCACCGTGGCCCCGGCCTCGGCGGCGGCGTGCGTTCCGGCAGCGCGGTCCTTAGCCACCCAGACCTCGGCGAATGCGGCCAGCAACAAGGGTTCATCCCCAACCTGCGCAGCGGTGTGTTTTGCGGGATCAACCCGTACGGGACCTTCCAATGAACCGCCATGGCCACGCGTCACCACATGCGTTTCGTGCCAGGCGTCGCGCAATTGTTCGATCATCCAGATCACAGTGGGGGTCTTGCCGGTGCCGCCTGCGTTCAGATTGCCGATGCAGATCACCGGAACGCCAGGTTTGACACCGGTGTCCGAGGCAACCCGGCGCGCGGTTGCGGCCGCATAGATACGCCCCAACGGTGCCAGCAATCTGGCGCGCAAATCCAGCCGGTCAGGGGCGGTGTTCCAGAAATCAGGTGCGCGCATCATCTGCCTCCCGCTGATCCAGACGGTCCTGCACCATGTCGATCAGCTGATCCGTCTGTGGTGCACCCTCGGACACGATCTGCCACCCGGCCAGCGCCATGTCCGCAGCGCGATCCGGCGACAGCATCTCGACCACGGCGTCGCCCAACTCGGTTGCGGTTTGGACCCTGTGCGCGGCACCGGCGCGGTCCAGTTGATCGTATATTTGCTGATGACGATGCACAAACGGGCCGTGAATGATGGACGAGCCGAGGGCAGCGGCAATTAGCGGATCGTGCCCGCCGGCACCGCGTTCCAGCGAACTGCCTATGAACGTGACTGGTGAAACCCGGTGCCACAGGCCCAGATCTTCAGAATCTGCTGACAGAATAACCTGCGTGGTGTCTTCGATCTTCCCGTCAATGTCCCAGTTGGCACAGCGCAGGTCCATGGTTTCCAGGCGCCGGTGCAATGGCTCAGCTTCGGCGGTGTCCGCAACATGCAGAACCAGGGTTAGACGGGGCAAACTTCGCATCGCCTGACGATGGGCGCTGAGAACCGAGATGAACTCTTTGTCCAACACACAGGCAGCCACCCAGACAAGCCGGCCGGTCAGTGCATGGTTCGTTTCGATCAGTTCGTCTTCGGGCCAGGGCCTCGGGTTTGGGCTGACATGCAGGGGCGGCGATTCACTGACTTTGTCCGAGGAAATCCCAAGGCGGCGGATTGTTCGTGCCGTCTCGGAAGTCTTGGTCAGGATCGATTGGAAGCAGTCCAGAGTATAGCGGGAGATATCAGGCAACCATCTTGCCCCCCGCGCGATTCTGATGTCGATCTGCGCCTCGATCAGGATCAGGGAAATGCCGCGTTCCTCGGCGCGGGTGATTATGTTGGGCATCAGCCCACCTCCGACCCATATACCGATATCGGGCTTCCAGTGATCCAGAAAGGCACGCGCTGCGCCGGTTTGTTCCAGGGGCAGGTTTACCAGAGGATAGTCACTCTTTGCCCAGCGCCAAAGATCGGCCTCGGGCGGGGCAGTCAGTAACACGTTCAGCGAGGGGCGGCTCTGTTGCAGCCTGCGACAGAAATCGGTCACCGCGCGCTGACGGTGCTGGGCGCTGATATGGATCCAGATTAGCTCGCCTTCGGGGCGGGGCGGGTTGGGTTGGCTTGTCGTGTTGGGCACGCCCCAGGACAGAACCCGATACGCGGCCAGGCTGAGAGAGCGCGGCTTGCTCATGGTTGTATACCGCTGCTGTCCGGATCAAGCCCTGCGCGTAGAGCATCGTGAAGCGCCGGACCCGCTGCGATCACGCCATTCAGGCGCGGGTGTGCATTGTTGAACCGCAAGGGCTGGCCCAGCCGATCCGAACAAGTGCCGCCCGCCTCGCGGATGATCAGGTCTCCGGCGGCAATATCCCATTCCCAACTGGGTCGCAGTGTCAGCATCCCGTCAAAACGCCCTTGGCCTACTACGGCCATGCGATAGGCCAGCGACGGGCGGTAGACCCGTTGGAATTCGGGGACTTGACCGTGCAACCAATGGCGCGGGTCCAGATTGGGTTTCGCGGCCAGAATCTCGGCGGTTGCCAAATCCGAGACCCTGGACACCCGGATCGGCGCACCGTTGAGCGTTGCGCCTTCGCCTTTGGCGGCGGCGTAAAGCAGGTCGCGCTGCGGCAGGTAAATAACCGCGGCAGTGACTTCACCCTCTTCGGCGATGGCAAGCGAATGCGCCCAGGTGCGGGACCCCTCGGCAAAGCTGCGGGTGCCGTCGATCGGGTCGATGATGAACACACGGTCGCGCGTCAGCCGTGCCGACGAATCCTCGGTCTCTTCACTCAGCCAGCCATAGCCGGGCCGGGCCGAAGGCAGGCGCTGTTCCAGCATGGCGTTGACGGCCAGATCGGCTTCGGTCACCGGGCCCGCTCCGTCGGGTTTGTCCCAGCGCTGGGCCGTGGTGCCCGAGTATCGGGTGGCGATCTTTCCGGCCTCAAGTGCGGCGTCGATCAGAAGGGGCAGGTCAGTTGCCGGCAAGCGTCATTCCTTCGATCAGCACCGAGGGCACTACCCGCGACAAGTAAGGTCGCGCATCGTTTGCCGGGATGATCCGTTTCAGCATGTCACGCAGATAGCCCGCGATGGTGCATTCATTGACCGGATGGGTGATTTCTCCGTTTTCCACCCAGAAGCCCGAGGCACCGCGCGAATAGTCGCCCGTGTTGGGGTTGATGGTGGAGCCGATCATCGAGGTCACCAACAGCCCGGTGCCCATGTCACGCAAAAGGTCCTCGCGGCTTTGGGCGCCTTGCGTCAGGCTCAGGTTCCAGTTGCTGGGCGAGGGCGGTCCGGACACGCCGCGCGCCGCGTTGCCGGTTGACGTCATGTCCAGCTTGCGCGCACTGGACAGGTCCAGGGTCCAGCCGGTCAAAATGCCGTTTTCAACAATCGCACGCCGCTGGGTCGCCAGCCCTTCGGCATCGAAAGGGCGCGAGCCTGCGATGCGCGGGCGGTGCGGGTCTTCGATCAGCGACAGATGCCCGGGCAGGACCTGTTCGCCCAGGCAATTCTTCAGCCACGAGGCCCCCCGCGCGATGGCGGCCCCGTTGCTGGCCGCCAGCAGGTGGCCGATCAGCGAGGACGAAATGCGTTCGTCAAACAGCACCGGAAAGGTGCCGGTCGCAGGCTTTTGTGCGCCCACCAAAGCGACGGCGCGTTCGCCCGCGCTGCGGCCAATGTCTTCGGCATTGCGCAGATCGCTTTGAAAGGTGCGGCTGTCGCCGTCATAGTCGCGTTCCATCCCGGTGCCTTCGCCCGAGATCGCCACGCAGGATGTCGAGCGGCTGCTGCGGGAATAGCCACCGGAAAACCCGTTGGTTGCAGCCAGATGCACGCGGTGGGTGCCATAGCCCGCCGCCGCGTCGGAGACCTGCGAGACCCCCTGAACCGCCAGTGCTGCCGCTTCCGCTTCCAACGCGTCGCGCATCAAGTCTTCGGCTGCCGGTTCCGGGGTCGGGTCGAACAGTTCCAGCGCGGGCAGGTCCCAGCCGCTCGCCAGTTGTTGTGTATCGGCCAGTCCGGTGAACGGGTCTTCGGGTGCTTCGCGCGCCATGGCCACAGCGCGCTCGGCCATCGCGGTCAGGGTTTCGGGCCGACTGTCCGAACTTGACACGATGGCCTGTCGCTGGCCCAGAAACACCCGCAGTCCCAAGTCGGTCCCTTCCGAGCGTTCGGCATGTTCCAGCGCGCCGCCCCGCACCTCGACCGAAACCGAAGAGCCGTCGATCACAATGGCATCCGCCGCGTCAACTCCGGCCTTGCGGGCTGCGTCCAGCAGGGATTGGCTGATTTCTTCGGGTGTTCGGGTCATGCGGCCTCCGGTCTT
This sequence comes from Ruegeria sp. CH8, assembly GCF_056536985.1. Taxonomy (NCBI): domain Bacteria; kingdom Pseudomonadati; phylum Pseudomonadota; class Alphaproteobacteria; order Rhodobacterales; family Roseobacteraceae; genus Ruegeria; species Ruegeria sp. CH8. The sequence continues at coordinate 76,626 of NZ_JBQFQR010000016.1, forward strand.
TATCCAATGGACCTAGCCTTGGACCGCCTGGCCCGCAAGACCTCAGGGCTGAGAGATTCAACCTTTGTACCCATAAGATTGACCTGAACCCGGGGGGAGAGCAAAGGGCTTACAATTGCGTTTAAACATCCATTTGTTGGGACGCGTTACTGTTTTGGTGGCCTGCGATCACAACAGGTTGAAACTTGCACCTGAGTGGATGAAGGCACAAAGAAGAACTCACTTTGGCTCAGTTTTTTGCTGTCAATTTTGATGAACGCCATGTCGCCGCCTCAGGCAAAGGGTCAGGTATTCTTATCAGTCGCATCACCAAGGTAATGACCAAGCTGCAGGTACCGGCCGAAGTGGTGCCGTTTCAGGAGTTGATGAAGCGTGGCCCTACGGTTGACCCGAAAAGCTACGTATTGCGTCACTACAACGAGCTTTTCGTCGCCCAGCACCAAAATGTGGACTGGTTGCGCGGGCGTGAGGCCGAGCTTTTGGCTTTGGGCCACAAACTTCTGCATTCCATTGAGAATGGACGCGTCGTTGGCTGCAAAATCCGGAACAACAAGGTTTTGACGGCTGCGGGCGTACCTACACCAGGTTGATCGAGGCAGGTGACAGTTTCGACACCACCTTTTCGAACGACATATCAAACGCGCATGTTCCGGTTCAACTGGTAAGTGACACCGGAGACTGGATGCCACCCGTTACAATACTGACTATGTCAATTGCAGGCACGAATACAAAGGTGAGCTCTGGCAAATCTCTATTCGTGCAATGGCAGTGAGTGAGCAGGTTCTGTTTTCCTGGGTAAGAGCCGGACAGGGGCTAAATATCAGAACGCGGGGTGCGCCGCTTGATGCTGAAATGCTGACGCATTTTCACAAAAAACTGATCAACCCAAATACCGATCAGATTCAAGAAATAGCTAAATGCGTAAAGAGAGCCGTTGGCGTCGGGATTTATGTGCATCGCCCGAGCCTTGGTTCAGGAGCTTGATCTAAAGGCTTAAAGCAAAGGGAGGGCGAAGCGCTGCAAAAGCAGAGCTTTGCCCGATCAGCATCACTTGATGCGTTGGCCATTGGCCAAAATCTGACCATCTTCGGTGAACTCGATCTTCGAATTCAATGTATCGGGTTCATCGCCCGGTACTGCCATCAGCCCCATCATCATCCGCGCGCCCATTGCGTCGCTTTCCTGAAGCAGGCCCATGCCGATCAATTTGTCGATCAGCGCATTGGCACCTACCAGCTGCAGGTTGGCCACGCCCGCCGGTGCGGGCATTCCGTCAAACTCTTCCGTGTTCGAATTATCGAAGGTGAAATCTGCGTCACCCGTAAGTTTCGCGCCCACGAGCGATACCAGCAAATCGTTGATTTTCAGCGAGTTCAGCTCACCCGGTGCTTCGCCGGATGCCTCCATCGCTTCGATCGAGGCCGGATCGAAGAAGTTCGTCAGGATCTTGGCAGTTCCAGTAGCGTCCAGCGCAACGGTTGCGGGGTCACGCGGCAGCGAACCCGCCGGGTCGAAGATGCTCCACAATACGTCTGACATGGTGAAGTCCGTCAGGTTCATGGCAAAGCCAAAGGGCTGCTCTTCCTCTGATTGCTTCAATGGGAACTCGAAGCTCAGACCAGTCTTGGCCATGGCGATTTCAATTGGAAACGGCAGTTCGGCCGTTGTGACTGCCAGTTTCGCGCTGTTCTGCTCGATATCATAAGCAAGGCGCTGTTCGTCGAGGCTGGCTCCGAACCGTCCGCCTTGGGATTCGCTGCCCATCGAGAACGCTTCACCCTCGCTGGTGCCGGCGATGGCTGTCTGGCCCGAGCCATAGGTGAACAGACCCGAGAAAGAGGTGTCGCCCTGGAAAAACGACTGCGGGTCCGCGGCGTCGAAATCCGACGGGAACACGCTGCTGCCTTCAAAGGTCAGATCGTTCATGGATCCGTCGATCTTGCCATCATCTGATCCCTCGGGGTCGTTGAACACAAGGTCATAGGTCAGGCCGTCGGCGGTAAACTTCTGATCGACTTCGCGGTTTTCGCCGATTTTCATCCGCGAATTGCCCGCGAGGTTGGTCATTTCCAGTGCCAGGTCCAACAGGTCTTCTGGCGCGGTGTCGCCGTCTACCGTCAGGTTGCCCAGCTTCACGCCCAGGGTGGGCGCTGTATAGTCATAAGTCATGTCGTCCGGTTCGCCGGATACGATCATTTCCAAACCAGTGTGATAATACTCGATATCGACAGAGAACGCGTCCCCCTCTTCTTCGCCCGATATCGTCATGGGGAAGTTCTCAGGCAAACCGACGCTGACTGTACCGTCGCCATTTTCGGTCAGGGTCATCTGAGGGACGGTCATCTGGAATGTCCCGTCGCTGTCCGGCACCGTCATAGCCACGATCATATCCGATATGGTGGTCACATTGCCCGATGCAGATTGTTCAGCCGAAACCGTGTACCCCATCTGGGACAGGTAAGCCTGCCAGTCATCCCAGACCTGCTGCGCGGTGACATCGGCAAGTGCACCTTGGGTGATAACGGCATAAGCCAGAACTGCGCCGCTGCTGCGGCGAAGAAAAACGGACATTTGAGAACCCTTCTTGATCAATTTTGCGCGCATCGTCGTGCCTGTGGGCCCGGGCGTCAAGGGGCAAGGGCTGGACCCTTTCCCCATTGGCGCGGTAGAGATTCACACAATCTCAAAACAACAGAGGTACAGCGTCTATATGCAGGGAAAAACCGTACTTATAACTGGCGCTAGCCGCGGTATCGGGGCCGAGGCGGGGCGCGTATTTGCCGCAGCCGGTGCCAATGTCGCGTTGGTCGCTCGCAATCGTGATCAGATTGATGCGCTGGCTGAGGCGCTCGGTGAGAACGCCATCGCGCTGCAATGTGATGTCAGCGATTTCGGACAGGTCGAGCAGGCCGTTGCGAATTGCGTTGATCGGTTCGGTGGGTTGGATGTGTTGGTCGGTAATGCTGGTGTCATTGATCCGATCTTTCATCTGTCCAACGCCGATGTCTCCGCCTGGAGCGCGGCGATCGATGTTAACCTCAAAGGCGTTTTCTATGGGATGCGCGCGGCCTTGCCCGTGATGCGCGCCGCAGGTGGTGGCACAGTGATCACGGTATCTTCGGGGGCGGCGACCAACCCGATTGAAGCGTGGAGCCACTATTGCGCCTCAAAGGCGGGGGCCAAGATGCTGACCGAATGCCTGCATCTTGAGGAATCCATTCATGGTATCCGCGCCATGGGCCTGTCGCCGGGCACCGTGGCTACCGACATGCAGCGGGTCATCAAGGCCAGCGGAATCAACGCTGTCAGCCAGCTGGACTGGAGCGATCACATCCCCGCCGACTGGCCTGCGCGAGCACTGCTTTGGATGTGCTCGGCGGATGCAGATGAGTTTCTGGGCACTGAAATCTCGCTGCGGCGTGAGGATATCCGGCAAAGGGTTGGGCTGACGTGATCGAACTGACCAAGGAAGACGGATTGTGGACTGTCACGCTCAATAATCCGCACAAGGCCAATGCCTTGACCGAAGCGATGTTGACAGAACTGGCCGAGATCGCCGAGGCCGCGACCGAGGCCCGCGCTTTGATCCTGACCGGTAAGGGTAAGGTGTTCAGCGCCGGGGCCGATCTGGATGAGGTGCGCGCCGGTCTGGCGACCTCGGATGTGTGGGAAAGGCTTTCGGGTGCCATCGCCGCTCTGCCGTGCCTGACCGTCGCCGCCCTGAACGGAACGCTTGCGGGCGGGGCCAACGGGATGGTCTTGGCCTGCGACATTCGGATCGCAGTGCCGCAGGCCAAGTTCTTTTACCCGGTGATGAAGTTGGGCTTTTTGCCGCAACCCTCGGACCCGGTGCGCATGGCCGCGCTGATCGGATCGGCACGCACCAAATTGATTCTGATGAGCGGGCAGAAGATCACGACCGATGAGGCCTATGCCTTTGGTTTGGTTGATCGCGTGGTTGATCCTGACAAGCTGATGTCAACCGCGCATGAACTGGTGGCGGATAGTCTAGCCGCAGACCCGGAAATTGCTGCGGGTATCGCAAGGATGTGCCAATGAGGCTATCCGCTCTGCTGTTGCGAGTAGCCGACCCGGAGCGGCTGACTGCGTTTTACGCGGATACTTTCGGCATGACCGGGCAGGTGCAGGGGGCGAATCGGCGTGTTGGCTATGGTGGTCAGGACGCGGACCTGCTGCTGATGCCGGGCGGGGGTGCCTACACCCATGACGGCGGCCAGCGATATTGGAAAATTGGGATCACCGTGCCGGATGTCGATTTGGCCGCTGCATATCTGCGCCAGAAAGGGGTTGAGGTCTCGGACCCGAAACAGTTCCTCGACATCGGGTACATGTGCCATCTGAAAGACCCCGAAGGGTTTGTGATCGAGCTGCTGCAACATGATTTCAAGGGTAACCGCCCCGAAAACGTCGCCGACCCGGCCGCGCCCTTCGCCAACGCCTGCATCGGCCAGATCACTTTGCGCACCGGGGATATTGCCGCCGAGGATGCGTTCTGCCGCGCGCAGGGAATGCGCCTTTTGTCGGTGCAGGAGGTGGATCAGTACGGCTTTGACCTGCATTTCTATGCCTTCACCGATGAGGTGCCGCCGAACCCGGACCTCTGGTCAGTCGAAAACCGCGAATGGCTATGGAAACGCACCTATACCACGCTGGAGTTTCAGCATCTTGCGGGCGCGCAGTTTGCTCCGGCCCCGGATTATCGCGGGTTGGAGGTTCAGGGGCTGACAACATCTCTCCGTGATGCCTTTGGCGACCCGGTGCGGCCCGGCTGATCACCGCCCGCGCCGTTTGCCGGGTACTTTCGAGCGAAAACCGGGCGGGCGTTTGCGGACCCAGTTCAGGAACTTCTCCAACCGCGGGTGGGCGCGCAGGGCGTTGACCGTGTTGAAATCGCGCGCCAGTTCAGCCTCGGTCAGGGTGGCGTGGACCTCTTTGTGGCAGATGACGTGCAGCAAAACCGTGGGTCCGCTCTTGCCCCCTTTGAGTTTTGGGATCAGATGGTGCAGGCTGCCGCCCCCATCCGGGATGGGGCGGTCACAAAGCGGGCAGATCGGGTCGCTGGTCGACATGGCAGGGTTTAATTTGCGCCGGATGGCACGAAAGGCAAGAGGACAGAAATGGCGCAGGCAGTGGTAATCGGGGCCGGACCTGCTGGTCTGATGGCGGCGGAAGAACTGGCCGCTGTCGGCCATGACGTGCTGGTGGCCGAGGCCAAACCGTCGGTCGCGCGCAAGTTTTTGATGGCCGGGAAGTCGGGTCTGAACCTGACCAAGGATGAGCCGTTCGAGACCCTGTTGCATGCCTATGGCGAGGCCTCGGACTGGCTGCGCCCGATGCTTGCCGAGTTCGATGCCGCCGATGTGCAGAATTGGGCGCGAGAACTGGGGCAGGAAGTGTTCACCGGCTCCACAGGGCGGGTGTTTCCCACAGTGATGAAGGCGTCTCCGCTTTTGCGTGCGTGGCTGAGGCGACTGGAAGGCGCAGGTGTGCAAATCAACACTCGCTGGCGTTGGCAGGGGTGGGACGGCGATATGCTGTTGTTCGAGACTGCAGATGGCCAGAAAAACACCACGCCGGATGTCACAATCCTTGCTCTAGGCGGGGCTAGTTGGGCGCGGCTGGGGTCAGACGGCCAGTGGGCGCAAATCTTGCAGGCCAAGGGTGTGGACCTTGCACCCTTTGCTCCTGCGAACTCGGCGCTATCGTTCGATTGGAGCCCTCACATGCAACCGCATTTCGGCGCGGCCCTGAAATCGGTGCGCTGGATGGCCGGAGCGTTGGACAGTCGCGGTGAGGCCACGATTTCGGCGACCGGCCTTGAGGGGGGCGGGCTGTACTCTCTGACACCGGCCCTGCGCGATGGAGACGATTTCTTTGTTGATCTAGTGCCCAATCTGGACGCGACTTCTTTGCAACAACGGTTGGCCGTAAAAAGTTCAAAGACCACGCTGTCGCAATGGATGAAAAAGTCTTTGAAACTGCCGCCGCAAAAGATTGCGCTTTTTCATGAGATGGTAAAGCGGTACGATCTTCCAAAGTCGCACGAGGCGGCTGCAATCAAACACCTCCCTATCGTTGGCGCGGAGCTTCGCCCGATGGACGAAGCCATTTCGACCGCAGGCGGTGTCAGGCAATCCGCAGTGGATGACGGGCTAATGTTGACCGCGTTGCCCGGCGTGTTCTGCGCCGGAGAGATGCTGGATTGGGAAGCCCCGACAGGTGGTTATCTGCTGACCGCCTGCATGGCGACCGGGAAATGGGCCGGTCGCTCAGCGGCAGAGTGGGTGAACCGTTCAGCGTGACCGGGCCAGCATTGCCAGACGGATCATGGCGCGTTCAACCAGCGCCATGGCCGGGGCGGTCTGCCCCGCCGACCGCAGCGACAGGTCAGTATCGGTGAGAACGGTCAGGGCGGTCTGCAGTTTCGGCGCGCCCCAGCCCTGCGCCTGCCGCAGAATCCGGTCGCGGCGTTTGCCGTAAACCGGCGGCCGCAGCTTGCCGATGCCTTGTGCCGCGCCGCCCGGGTCAGAGGCGCAGGCGTACAGAGTCCGAAAATGCCGGGTCGCGCCGATGCACAGGCTGACCGCATTGGTGCCTTGCGATTGCAGGCGCCGGATCAGCGGACCGATCTCGCCCGCGCGGCCCTCGGCGACCACGTTCAGAACGTCGTCCAGCGCCGCTTCGGTCGAGCGGGGAGCGCAGGCTTCGATATCCTCAATGGTCAGTTCCGAACTGTCGCCACGTTTGTAGAGAGACAGTTTCTCAATGGTCTGTGCGAAGTCGCCCGGGCTGATTCCGGTGGCCAGCTCCGCAAGAGCCGACATCGAATCGCGGGGGGTGTTTTGCAAACCGGCCTCGGTCAGAATCCGTTCGATCTCACCACGCGACGGAGGATCGTCGTAGATACCGATCGCATAGGCCGCCGGATGTGCCTCAAACGCTTTGCGGATTTTCGAGCTGGGTTTCAACTGCCCGGCGGTCACGACGATCTGGGCATCGCCCTGGGTCCAATCCTCAAACGCAGCGAGAATTGCGGGGGCGGCGACGTCGGTGGTGTCTTCGACAAAAACGGCGCGCGGACCAGGAAAGAACCCCACCGCCTTGACCGCGTCCAACAACAGGGCCGGGTCGCTGCGCAAATCCGCACCCGGCATACGGGTCAGGCGCATTTCCTCTTCTGCGTTGGGACCCAATAGTGCGGCCAGAACCTGCTGACGTTTCAGCGCCACGCGCATCGCATCAGAGCCGTATATCAGCAGCCCGGCCTTGTCGGCGTCTGGTCGGGCAAAATACCCTTCAGCCTCACGCGGGCTAAGCTTCATGTGCCAAGACCTGGTGCAGTATAAAGCTCAGCAATGATTTGATCCGACAGAATAACCATCAACCGTTCTTTCGCATCGCGCTCATCTGCCAATGTTGAGACGGTCGATCCGCTGGCCGAATAGCCAACGAAATTGTTGACTGTACCAGAGGCAATGGTCTGCCCGGTCGAATTCGATCTGAGCGCATAATTCGCGCTGCCCTCGATGGTATAGCGATTGGTTTCGTTCGATGTGGTGATCGCCGCCGAGCGTAAAACCGTTCTGACACTCACATCCAGCTTGTATTCGCTGCCCGACGTTGCGCTACGCCCCAGCCGCTGTTCCAGATTCTGGACCAGCATGTAGCTATCGACCGAATTCGGCGCAGATACAGCGACCTGACCATTCAGGGCCGCACCCGAACCGCCGGGTGCGTAGACCGGTTCAAAGCCACAGGCGGCCAGCGCAAGTGGCATCAGCAACAGGGTTCTGCGATCAAACAACGACATTCACGATCCGGCCTGGCACAACAATCACCTTCTTAGGCGCATTGCCATCCAGCGCCTTTTGCACAGCTTCGGTGCTGAGTGCGATTTTTTCAACCTGCGTCTTGTCCATATCTTTTGGAACGCTGATTTCCGCGCGGCGTTTGCCATTGATCTGGATCGGCAGAGTGACAGTGTCGTCGATCAGCATCGCCTCGTCCGCGACGGGCCACGGGGCGGTGGCAACCAGACCTTCGCCACCCAGCAACTGCCAAAGTTCCTCGGACAGGTGCGGCGTCATCGGCGACATCAACTGTGCCAGCGTTTTGGCGGCCTGACGCTTGGCGTCGCTACCAGCCTTCGATTTGGCCAGCGTGTTGGTAAATGCATACAGCTTGGCGATCGAGGCGTTGAAGCCGAAGGATTCGACGCCGCCAGACACATCATGGATCGCCTTGTGCATTTCACGCAGCAGGGTTTCGTCTTCGGCATTGGCCGGTTGATCAGACGCGGCAATTTCCGACGCGATCCGGTGCACGCGGCTGAGATGTTTAAACGCGGCCTCGGCGCCCGAGGCGGTCCACTCCACATCACGTTCGGGCGGCGAATCGGACAGCACGAACCAACGAGCGGTATCCGCGCCGAAGGCCGAGATGATGCTGACCGGGTCCACCACGTTTTTCTTCGACTTCGACATTTTGGCCGAGGGGATGATTTCAACCTCGGTGCCATCAGCCAGTTTGCCTTCGGTTACATCCTCGGGCAGGTGATAGACCGGGCGGTCGTTTTCGTCGCGAGTCTGGTAAATTTCGTGCGTGACCATGCCCTGAGTGAACAGTGCATTGAATGGTTCGATGGCCTTTTTCGGCAGATGCCCGGTGATTTGCATCGCCCGCGCGAAGAAGCGGGAATAGAGCAGGTGCAGAATCGCGTGTTCAATGCCGCCGATATACTGATCGACATTCATCCAGTATTCGGCCTCGGCCAAATCGGTGGGGGTTTTAGCGCGCGGAGCGGTGAAACGAGCGTAATACCAGGACGAATCGACGAACGTGTCCATCGTGTCGGTTTCACGCTTGGCTGGTGCTCCGCAGGACGGGCAGGGTGTATCCCGCCAGTTGGGGTGGCGGTCCAGCGGGTTGCCGGGGATCGAGAAGTCGATGGGTTTGCCGTTGTCGTCATCATACGGCAGCTCAATCGGCAGATTCTCTTTCTTCTCGGGCACCGTGCCGCATTTCTCGCAATGGACAACGGGAATCGGACAACCCCAATAGCGCTGGCGGCTGAGGCCCCAATCGCGCAGACGGTATTTGATGACACCCGCGCCCCACCCAGCCTTTTCCGCGAAATCTACGGTGGCGTTGATCGCCTCATCGCCCGTGGCTTCGGTCAGGCCCGCGAAATGGTTCACCCAGCGGACTTTCTCGGTCTTCGGGGGCACGAAAGCTATCTTGTCGACTGGAGTATCGTCATCCAGCGCAAAGAACGTATCAACCACGGGCAGGCCGTATTTGCGGCAGAAATCCAGGTCGCGCTGGTCATGCGCCGGGCAGGCAAAGATCGCACCGGTGCCGTAATCCATAAGGATAAAGTTCGCGATCCAGACCGGCAGTTCCCAATTCGGGTCCAACGGGTGTTTGACGCGGATTCCGGTGTCATAGCCCAGCTTTTCAGCGGTCTCGATGGCCTCTTCAGTGGTGCCACCCTTGCGGCATTCCGCAACAAATTCAGCAACCTTGGCGTTTTCAGCCTCGAGCTGTTTCGCAATCGGATGATCTGGCGAGATGCCGACAAACGAAGCGCCCAACAGCGTGTCAGGGCGAGTCGTATAGACTGTGATCGGCTCTCCGCCATCGGTGCGTTCAAAGCCGAATTGCAGGCCGCGCGACTTGCCAATCCAGTTTTCCTGCATCAGGCGTACTTTGGCGGGCCAGTTCTCAAGCGTGTCCAGCGCCTCGAGCAACTCTTCGGAATAGTCTGAGATTTTGAAGAACCACTGAGTCAGTTCGCGCCGCTCAACCAACGCGCCCGAGCGCCAGCCACGGCCGTTTTCCACCTGTTCATTGGCCAGAACGGTCATATCGACCGGGTCCCAGTTCACGACGGCGTTCTTGCGGTAGACCAGCCCGGCCTCGAGCATATCCAGAAACAGTGCCTGCTGTTGACCATAGTATTCCGGGTCGCAGGTGGCGAATTCCCGCGACCAGTCGATCGAGAGGCCCAGAGGCTTCATCTGTCCGCGCATGTCGGCGATGTTGCCATAGGTCCAGTCCTTGGGGTGGCCCCCAATGGCCATCGCGGCATTTTCCGCAGGCATCCCGAACGCATCCCAGCCCATCGGGTGCAGCACGTTGTGGCCGGTCGCCAGTTTGTGCCGCGCGATCACGTCACCCATCGTATAGTTGCGCACATGCCCCATATGGATTCGACCCGAGGGGTAGGGGAACATCTCAAGCACATAGTATTTTGGCTTGTTCGCCGTGCGGGTGGCGGTGAAGATTCCGGCCTTGTCCCAGGCCTCTTGCCATTTTGCTTCGATTTCGTTGGCCGAGTAGCGAGACATCATACGGTCCTTCGTGAATGAAAACGCCGGGTAGGAACCCGGCGTGGTATTAGTGTGATTTTCGGCGGGTTGCTAGAACTTGTTGTCCGCAATGCGCAACTGCCGCGCGCGGGACAGGATCGCATCTTCGACCGCGCGGGATGTCGCTGCGCTGACCGGAGCGCCGCCGCTGGTCTGCAGCGACACCGACAAAGAGCGCGCCGCGAGTGCCGGATCACTGATGTGAACAGTGGCACGGTATTGACGCCCTCCGCCAGGAGGTGTGCCGTAACCCGTTATGATTACGCCGGTAAACGGGTCGACCTCCTGCACAGGCAGGAAATTCAGAACATCCAGCGACGCTGCCCACAGGTAGCGATTCACATTTGTGACCTGCTCGGCATTCTTGTTGTCGAACAAATCCCAGATCGTCGTGCGATTTGGATCGTTGAACTCTTGTTCATCGGCGTTGCCACCCGTAGCCACAACATTCGGATTCGGTGTCGCCCCCCGATTCTCTCCGCAGGCCGACACGGCAGCCGTCACTATGATCAAACCGAAAATCGTCTGCAGGCGCATTGTCGACTGGTCCTGTTCACTTGGGTCTACGTTGTCAGATGTTACTCCTAGACAAGGACCGGTTCAGCAACAACCCTATTATTGTCGCATTCGCGTGGGTTTGGGGCCGGTATGGCCCCTAAAACGAACTGTGGCATCCTTGCACCAATTTTGTGCCAATGCTGTCCATTCATTTATGCCAAGCTTGCGTGTTGGGGGCAAAAAGAGCGAAACGGTTCCCGTGCTGAGACATGTGCTGAGGCATGTGTCGAGTAGAAAAACTTTGAAACCGAGGGAAACAAGATGAAAAAAGTTCTCTTCGCATCGACCGCTCTGATCGCGACCGCAGGTGTCGCAGCGGCTGAATCCGGAATTAACTTCAGCGGTTACGGCCGTTTTGGTATTGGCTACCAGGAAGACCGCAGCTTCTCGACCTCCGTGCAGGTTGTTAACCCGGACGGTACTGATCTGACCACCGTCACTGCAACCACCGAAGGCGACGACGCCATCCTGGTATCGCGCTTCCGTCTGAACATCGACGGTTTCACCGAAACCGACGGTGGTGTTCGCTTTGAAGGCCGCGTTCGTCTGCAGGCTGACGAAAACCCCGCCACTGGCGAAGCAAACAATGCTGACCTGAACGCGGCACGCTTCTCGGTCATCTATGGTGGTCTGCGCGTTGACGCCGGTAACGTTGCCGGTTCGTTCGACAACCTGGCAAACTACTACGGTAACGAAGTCGGTCTGGAACTGTTCGCAGGTCAGTACTCGGGCGTTAACTACAGCTTCCTGAGCTACCAGTCGGGCGACAGCGACGGTTCGAACGCTGTGTTCTTCCAGTACGCAGTTGGCGACTTCGCCTTCGGCGCGTCGTATGACCAGAAAAAAGCAGTTACCCGCACACTTGGTGTTGGTGTGGACGACGATGGTGATCCCATCCGCACACTCACAGCGACTTCGGAAGATGCAGACCGTTGGGACGTTAGCCTGACCTACGCCTTCAACAACATCACTGCCGCTGTTGCATATGGTGAGAACGACGACGACGGCGCCTCCGGTGGTAGCCTGACCGTTCTGACCCTGGGTGCAGAATTCGGTGACTTCAACGGTACCCTGTTTGTCGCAGACGACGATGTGAACGATGCCGCCAAAAACGGCACCGCATGGGGTCTGTCGGCTGCTTACAACCTGGGCGCCGCAACCACCCTGCTGTTCGCCTACGGTGACGGCAATGCTGACGAAGACAAGCAGCAGATCGCTCTGGGTGCCATCTACGACCTGGGCGGCGGTGCATCGCTGCGCGGTGGTGTTGGCCGCAACGACACCGATGGTGAAGACCAGTGGGTTGCTGACTTCGGTGCGCAGTTCAACTTCTAAGTTGATCTGAAACCGCAAGGTTTTAGGGCAGGTCTTCGGACCTGCCCTTTTCTTTTGCTCCGACATGGTGTTTTTCTGCGCTGAAAGCAGATTGAGGAAACCATGTCGCTGCAAGATATCACTGCCCGCATCGCCAAAGCAGAATCCGCCGCAGGGCGGGCCATCGGATCTGTCAAGCTAATCGCAGTCTCCAAAGTGCAGCCGGATGAGCGTGTGCAGGCCGTTCTGGATCAGGGGCATCGGTGTTTCGGTGAAAACCGGGTGCAAGAGGCCGCTGGCAAATGGCCGGGCTTTACTGCGCAATTCCCGGATGTCGATCTGCATCTGATCGGCCCGCTGCAAACCAACAAGGCCCGGCAGGCGATGGAACTGTTCAGCACCATCCATTCCGTCGATCGGCCCAAACTGGCTAAGACACTGGCCCGGCTGGCGCAGGAGGTCGGGTCCTGCCCGGACCTGTTCATTCAGGTCAATACCGGAGAAGAGGAGCAAAAGGCCGGTATCCTGCCTGCCGACGCCGATGCGTTCATTGCGGAATGCCGTGAACTGGACCTACCGGTTCAGGGGCTGATGAGCATCCCGCCGGTCGATGAAGAACCCGCGCTGCATTTTGCCCTGCTGGCCAAGATTGCCGAGCGCAATGGTCTTCGGGGCCTGTCGATGGGTATGAGCGGAGATTTCGAAAAGGCCATTGCGCTTGGGGCAACCCATGTGCGCGTCGGCTCCGCGATCTTCGGAGAGCGAGTCAAACCTCAGGAATAATCAGCCGCGCGCCCAGAGACACTTTGGCAGCGATCCAATGCAGGTGGGCGCGGCGGAAGGCGACACAGCCCTCGGTCGGATAGCCGGGGCGGCGCCACTGGTGAATGAAGATCGCCGATCCATGGCCAGGCAAGGCGTTTGGCCAGTTCCAGTCGGTTATCAGCACCAGATCATACAGGCGATCGGCGCGGCGCAGCTTTTCATGGCTGAAGGCATAGGGCGTGGTGACCAGATGATTATAGTGGCCATCCTGCACGTCATCCGACCACAGATCGCGCGGACCGATGGGAATCGCCCATTCGCACGGTTTCGCAATCCGGTCCGGCCGGTAAAACATGCCGACGATATGATGTACGCCGGTTGGTGTGGCGCCATCGCCTTCGCGCTTGGTGTTGCTCAGCCCGCCCTTGCCGATGGTGCAGGGAAAGACCCGTCCGGCAAACCGCACTCCGCGTGGGGTCAGCACCAGATCATCGGGTGTCAAAGCAGGTGCCCCGACTTGGCCGCCTTGGTCGCCAGATAACCGCGGTTATGGGCGGTTTCACCGACTTTCAGCGGAACACGCTCGGTCACGGCGATCCCGGTTTTCTCCATCATAGCAATTTTGGCGGGATTATTGGTAAGCAACCGGACAGAGCTGAACCCCAGCGATTTTAGAATATCCGAACCCAGCCGGAAGTCCCGCTCATCGTCCTCGAAGCCCAGCCGGTGATTGGCCTCGACCGTGTCGAACCCCTGATCCTGCAGGAAATAGGCGCGCATCTTGTTGGCCAGACCGATTCCGCGACCTTCCTGGTTAAGATACAGCAGCACCCCGGCGCCTTCCGAACCCATCTGCGCCAGCGCGCCCCGCAACTGCGGCCCACAATCGCATTTCAGACTGCCCATCAGATCTCCGGTGAAACAGGCCGAATGCAGCCGTGCCAGAACCGGTTTGTCCCGATCCGGGCGGCCGATTTCGACGGCGTAATGCTCTTCGCCGCCATCCTCGGGGCGGAAAACGTGCAACCGCCCGGCCTCGGACACTTCCATCGGCAGACGGGCGGCCACCACCTCGTGCAGTTCACTGCGATCTGCCAGATGCGGCGCGGCGCGGGTGTGGTCGATACATGTCAGGCCATGTGCTGCGGCAAAGCTGTGCCCGTCCTCGATGGGCAGAACAACAGCCGCAGGCAACAGACGCGCGGATTTGGTCAGGGCGATGGCAATGCGGTGCAGATTGGCGTGACCCTGACGCTCGGTCATCAGAGGGCCTTTCATCGGCGCGTTCAGATCGTCCGAGGGATCGGCCACGGCCTGAACCCAGGCAATATCCGCGTCCGCCGGAATGATCACACGCGCCAGATCGCCGTCATAGGCCCGTGCCTTCAGTGTCTCGGCCCGGCGCACGGTGACGGCGACCACGGGCTCGCCGCCGAGGCCGCGCAGATCCGCAAGCCGCTGGGCGCTCAGCGTCTCGGTGGCAACAGCCAACACGCTGAAACCGCTGTTATCGGTCAGGGCAACCGGGACCCCCATACGCAGGTCCGCGCGGGCCCGCGCCAGCAATTCTGAAATATCCGGGATAAGACTCATCTGTGTTACCCTGTAACCATCCGGCCTTCCTGTAGCCTGATAGAACGGAAATGTGAAACATTTCCTCCGCGTCAGACACGAGGGCGTGAGACGATTGCAGTAAACCTTGTTGATTGCATCTTCCGCGCGCAAGTGGTGGAAAAGGCTTAGGAGGACCGGACATGGCTCAGCTCAAGAAAATCCTGCTGGTGGATGACGACGAAGACCTGCGCGAGGCGCTCAGCGAGCAACTTGTGATGACAGAGGATTTCGACGTGTTCGAAGCCCATGATGGTGCATCCGCGATGGAGCGGGCACGCGAGGCGATTTACGATCTGGTCATTCTGGACGTCGGCCTGCCGGATACCGATGGGCGCGAGTTGTGCCGCCTGATGCGCAAGCAGGGCGTCAAAAGTCCGATTCTGATGCTGACCGGCCATGACAGCGACGCCGATACTATTCTGGGTCTGGATGCAGGCGCCAATGACTATGTCTCAAAACCGTTCAAGTTTCCGGTTCTGCTGGCCCGTATCCGCGCCCAGCTGCGCCAGCACGAACAGTCCGAGGATGCGGTGTTTGTTCTGGGACCGTATACCTTCAAGCCTGCGATGAAGATGCTGATCACCGAAGACGAGCGCAAGATTCGGCTGACCGAGAAAGAAACCAATATTCTCAAGTTCCTGTACCGCTCGACCGATGGCGTGGTTGCCCGCGATGTGCTGCTGCACGAGGTCTGGGGCTACAACGCCGGGGTCACCACCCACACGCTGGAAACCCACATCTATCGCCTGCGCCAGAAGATCGAGCCCGATCCGTCCAATGCACGCCTTTTGGTCACAGAATCGGGTGGATATCGACTGGTCTCTTAACTCGTTGTGGATTGACGTGGATCAAAGTGATACTCTGGATGTGTAATTAGATTTCTCCCAACCCGCGCATGTCCGGGTTATGACATGCACCTCCCTGTTGGACTGCCGGGCCTTTGGCCCGGCTTTTTTTGTTATTTTGTGCTTTCGCGCTGGTTCGCCTGCTGGTGTACGCGAACTGCTAATTGTTAGCCCTCTGTCACGGTGTAGCTTTCTTCTGGACCGCAGTTTGCCCGAGGCGCCGACGATTTTGGATGAGACAACAGTGCAGTCTCAAAGCTGCGCAGAATGCGACGTGCCGGAGGGCCGTAATTCTCTATTGTGCGTCCAGCGGCAACCAGAGTCTCGATAATCTCGGCCTGCGCTGTGGTCTCCAATGACTCCATGGCGCAACTACCGGGCATTAGGCTTTCGCTCGGGATGCCCTCGGCAAAAACAATCTCGTGCTGCTCCAGCAGGAAGTGATGATAGGTGACGAAACCGCAGATGCGCCGGTAGATTTGATCGTCATCAACCAGATCCATTGCTCTGACCAAAGAGGTATCTGTGTCGAAATAAAGTTGCAGTCTCCAGTCCTGGACCAGCATCCGGTGCTGAGGTGACACGACCAGGTCCCGGGCATTTCCCAATGCGCCGGTCTTTATGACGATCGGAGCCAACTTTCCCAAGGCCGCCTTTCTCGACGATCCTGCCCACAAGATGGGTTGTGGGCCGTGATCGGCCGTGTTGACCAGATCGCCGGGTCGCAGGTCTTCGATGGGGCGATCACCAATGGGCGTTTGGATCAGCGTGCCAGCCGCATAGCAGACAACCTGAGCGCCCAAGCTATCGTGAAGCGCGCCATTGTCATTCTCGATGATATTGCCGACTGTATAGGCGACCCCTGCAGGAGGAACGCCATCAGGAAAAACGAGATAAAAGCCGTCTTCATCCTGTCCGCCGACGCTATCGTTCAAATCGTTATCGTTGTTTAGGTCAACATCGATGACTGCTATTCGGTAAGCGGTACCGTCCGGTGCAAAAACCTCAAACGTGTAATCCCAGATCACTTGTTGGAAAGTGCCGTCCAATTCGGTGACCTGTTCCCATTGTGCTCCGATCTGTTCCTGTGCAGAAACCTGTTCATTGGTCGGATCACCGTTGAAATTTACAGCACCCTCATTTTCGCGCACTGCGAAATTTGTCGTCGTTCCGTTCCAGCTCCAGAAACTACCGTTTGCTGGAGCGAGGTCGTAGTTATGGGATGCCCCGTTAACTGTACTTTGAGTGCCGAAGATTGTGTTTTGATAACCGTACCAGATTGGCATGATCAGGCCTCGCTAATGCAATAATGCAAAATAACTTTCTGTTTTTTGTCCCAAAATTACAGAAAGTTAAATGGGGAATTATCGGAAAATTTTGACTGAAGTCTGTCGAATCCGTGACGGGAAACGACCATTTCGCTTTCCGATGGCGCGAAGTTCGTCTGCGCGCTAGGGTGCGTGCGACGCGACTTAGGAAAGCCTTGCCCATGCCCTTTACCCTAGCTACTTGGAACATCAACTCTGTCCGCCTGCGCGAGCCCATCGTGCTGAAATTGTTGCAGGAAGAGGCTCCGGATGTTCTGTGTCTGCAGGAGTGCAAGTCTCCGGTCGAAAAGATCCCGACCGAAGGGTTTGCCGAACTGGGCTATACCCACATGGTTGCGCGCGGGCAGAAGGGATATAACGGCGTCGCCATCCTGTCGCGCCTTCCGATGGAAGAGGTTGGTGACAAAGATTTCGCAGGTCTCGGCCATGCCCGCCACATCGCCGGGCGGCTGGAAAACGGTGTCACCATCCACAACTTCTATGTCCCCGCGGGCGGTGACATCCCGGATCGGGAAAAAAACGAGAAGTTCGGGCAAAAGCTCGATTACCTCACCGATATGCGCGACTGGTTCCACGCGGAGAAGCCCGAGAAGTCCATTCTGGTCGGTGACCTTAACATCGCCCCGCGCGAGGATGACGTGTGGTCGCATAAACAACTGATCAAGGTCGTGTCGCATACGCCGATCGAGGTTGAACAGCTGGCCGAAACGCAGGATGCGGGCGGTTGGGTGGATATCACCCGGCAAGATATCCCCGAAGGCCAACTCTATAGCTGGTGGTCCTATCGGGCGCGCGATTGGGACGCGGCGGATAAGGGGCGGCGGCTGGATCACGTCTGGGCCACGCCGGATATTTCGAACGCGGGCCATTCCAGCCGCATCTTGCGCGACGCGCGCGGGTGGGAGAAACCCAGCGACCACGCCCCGGTTTTTGCCAGTTTCGATCTGTAATTGCGCAACTCTGCCCTTGGTTTCTGCAACAAGCGGTTGCATATAGGGCCCGAGTTCGAACCGGAGAGTGAATGCCATGGACCTTCTGAACGCCGCAGGTGCCCCCGATACCACCGATCTGATCAAGGATGGAACCGAAGCCACGTTCATGACAGATGTGGTCGAAACCTCGCAGGAAATTCCGGTCATCGTGGATTTCTGGGCGCCTTGGTGCGGCCCATGCAAGACGCTGGGGCCGTTGCTGGAAGAGGCCGTGACCGCCGCCAAAGGCGCGGTGAAGATGGTCAAGATCAACGTGGACGAGGCGCAGATGATCGCCGCGCAATTGCGCATTCAGTCGATCCCGACCGTCTACGCGTTCTTCAAGGGCCAGCCTGTTGACGGGTTTCAGGGCGCGCAGCCGGGGTCCGAGATCAAGGCATTTGTCGACCGCGTGATCGAGGCTGCAGGCGGCGAAAGCCCCGGTGGTCAGTTGGATGACGCGGTGCAAGCCGCCGAAGAGATGCTGGCTGAAGGCGCAGCCAGTGATGCGGCCCAAACCTTCGCCGCCATTCTGGGTGAGGACCCCAACCATGCTGGCGCTTATGGCGGTTTGGTTCGTGCCCACATTGCGGCAGACGATCTGGACCAGGCTGAGGCAATCCTGAACGGTGCACCGGCTGAGATTTCCTCTTCACCCGAATTGGAAGCCGCTCATGCGCAACTGGAACTGGCCAAGCAGGCTGCTGATGCTGGCCCCGTAGCCGAACTGACTGCGGCTGTCGAGGCTGAGCCCGATAACCATCAGGCTCGGTTCGATCTGGCACAGGCGCTGCACGCCAATGGCGAAGTGGAACAGGCTGTGTCACAGTTGCTGGAACTGTTCCGCCGGGATCGCGAATGGAATGACGGTGCCGCCAAGACGCAGCTGTTCACCATTTTCGATGCGCTCAAGCCTAACGATCCGATTGTTCTGAACGGTCGACGCAAGCTCAGCTCGATGATATTTGCCTAATTCCGGATCAGAGCTACACTCGGGTACATGATGCATCCCGCTGATCTGCCGGAAACGGTATCCGTTTTTCCATTGCCCGGGGCGCTGCTGCTGCCCCGTTCGCGCTTGCCGCTGCATATTTTCGAGCCGCGCTATCTGCAAATGCTGGACGACGCCCTGAAGACGCGGGAACGGTTGATTGGAATGGTTCAGCCCAACCCCTGTCGAAGCGACGAAGACAAGTTGCACCAGATCGGTTGTGCCGGGCGTGTGACACAGTTTTCAGAAACGGAGGATGGTCGTTATCTGATCACGCTGACGGGAATTTCCCGGTTCCGCGTCGCGTCAGAACTGGATGCTTTTACACCTTATCGGCGCTGCGCGGTGTCGTGGGACGGCTTTGACCGGGATCTGGGCACCAAGGCTGAGTTGGACGAAGGGTTTAACCGATCGCGCTTTTTGCATCTGCTTGAGAGGTTCTTTGCCTCGCGTCAGTTGTCCACTGACTGGGATACGTTGAAAGACGCCGATGATGAACTGCTGGTCAACTCGCTGTCGATGCTGCTGGATTTCGACCCCGAAGAGAAACAGGCGCTGCTTGAGGCCCCCTGCCTGCGCACCCGGCGCGAGACCTTGGTGACACTGATAGAATTCGCCATGCGCGGCGGAACGAATGAGGAAAAACTGCAATGACCGACTCTGAACACGCCTTCGACCGTCACATGCTTGAGGCGCTGATCTGTCCGCAGACCCATACCACGCTGCACTATGACGCCGAAAAGCAGGAGTTGGTGTCCAAGGCCGCAGGTCTGGCCTTTCCGATCCGCAACGGTATCCCGGTGATGTTGGTCGACGAGGCGCGTACGCTCGATTAAATTGAGCGGCCTTGCAGCAGTTTTGGCAGGTCTCCGGTCAGCCCGGCAGCCTCGCGCACGAATCCGCGGCGCAATCCGGGCAGAGAGCCGACGATTCCCATCCCGATATCACGCCCCATGCGTAGCAACGGATTGTCGTTGGAAAACAGCTTGTTGAACACATCCGTCGCCATCGCCAGCGCGGCGGCATCGAAGCGGCGCCACTCCTGATAGCGCTCCAGCACCAAGATTGATCCGATATCCTCGCCTCGCCGTCCCGCTAGCGTCAACACCTCGGCCAATGCGCCCACGTCACGCAGCCCGGCGTTCAGGCCTTGCCCGGCGATGGGGTGCATTCCGTGTGCGGCGTCTCCGACCAGAGCCATTCGGTCGCCGATAAAGGAATTGGCGACGGTCAGGTTCAGCGGATAGGTGAAACGGTCGCCCTGGAGGCGGATGTCGCCCAGAAAATCCCCGAACCGGGGGCGCAGAACCTGCAGATACTCGGCCTCGGGCAGGGCGTTGATACGCAGCGCGGCCTCGGTCCGCTCGCTCCAGACGATTGAGCTGCGGTTGCCGGTAAGCGGCAGTATCGCCAGCGGGCCGGGCGGCATGAAGAACTGATGCGCGATGCCATGATGGGGCAGGTCATGTTCAATGGCGCAGACCAGCGCGGTCTGTCCGTAATCCCAGCCGGTGCGTTTGATGCCAGCGCGCGCGGCGGTGCCACTGCGGCGGCCGTCGCAGCCCACCAGCAGGCCACCGGTGACAGTGCTACCATCATCCAGGGTCAGGGTCACACCGGTTGCGTCAGCCTCTTGCGCGACGACGGTCCGGCCATTGATCTGGGTGATACCCTTTTCCTCGGCCAATGCGTCCAGAAAGGCTCGGCGCAGGTGGCGGTCCTCGACCATATACCCCATCGGGCCTTCTTCGATCTCGGCATGGTCGAAATGCATAAAGAACGGCGATGGTCCCGCGCCCGCATGTCCGTCAGTGACCTTGATCTCCAACATCGGCTGGGCGTGCTCGGCGACCCGCTCCCATACTCCGATCGCGTCCAGAAGGCGTTGCGACGCCAGCGCCAGCGCATAGGCGCGCCCGTCAAAGGCCGCGTTCTTGCGCACGGTCTCGGCCAAAGCGTCAATCACGGTGACGGAATGCCCCGTCTGCGCCAGAGCCAGGGCCAGGGCCGGGCCATTCAGGCCGCCGCCCACGATCAGGATATCGGTCTTCTGTTCCATGCCCTGCAATATGCGCGGCCTTTCGGGATTGTCCATGTGCGGTCCTGTCGCTACCGTCCGATGAACGCGATTTTCCAAAGGGGGCAGGGATGCAGGATTGGCTGACCATGACGGCGTGTGATCTGGGCCGGGGCATTGGTATGGGGCGGATCGACCCCGTTGAGCTGACCGAGGTCTACCTTTCAGCCATCGATGCCCACGCGCACCGCGACCGGATCTACGCCCGCGTGACCCACGACCGCGCCCGCGCCGAGGCCAAGGCGGCGCAAGAGCGCGCCAAGCTGGGCCTGCGCCTGTCTCTGCTGGATGGCGTGCCGATCAGTTGGAAAGACCTGTTCGACACTGCCGGAACCGCGACCGAGGCCGGATCGGCCCTGCTGAAAGGCCGCGTGCCCGAGGCCGACGCGGTTATTCTGCGCAACGCCACCACGCTGGGGGCGGTTTGCCTGGGCAAAACCCACATGAGCGAGCTGGCCTTTTCCGGCCTTGGACTGAACCCGATCACCGGAACCCCTCCTTGCATCGATGATGAAGCGGCGGTGTCTGGCGGCTCATCCTCAGGGGCGGCAGCGTCGGTGGCTTGGGGCTTGGCGGCTGGTGGGATTGGCTCGGACACGGGCGGCTCGGTGCGCATCCCGGCGGCTTGGAACAATCTGGTCGGGCTGAAAACAACCGCCGGGCGGGTTAGTCTGGAAGGGGTGGTGCCCTTGTGCCTGCGCTTCGACACCGCCGGTCCGCTGGCCCGGTCGGTCGAGGATGCGGCCCATCTGCTTGCTTTGCTGGAAGGCAACGCACCGGCCGACCTACGCGGAGCCAACCTGAAAGGCCGTCGCTTTGCCGACCTGCAAAACGTGGCCAAGGACGATCTGCGGGACGCCCCGCGCAAGGCATATGACGACGCTCTGGACCGTCTACGGGATGCCGGGGCTGAGATTGTGCCGCTTGAAGTGCCTGAGTTGAACGATGCGATGGGCCTGTCCGGGATCCTCTATACAACCGAAGCCTATGGGCTTTGGCGTGATGTGATCGAGGCCAACCCGGACGCCATGTACCCCGAGATCCTTGAGCGCTTCCGCGCGGGCAAGAACGCCTCTGGCCCCGACTATATTGCTGCGTGGTCCAAGCTGAAGGCCAGCCGCGCCGCGTGGGACGCAGCCACCGCAGGGTTCGACGCGGTTCTGGCCCCCACGGCCCCCATCCTGCCACCGAATCTGGACCGGCTGATGAGCGACCACGATTATTACGTCACCGAAAACCTGCTGGCCCTGCGTAACACGCGGATTGGCAACCTGATGGGGCTGGCTGCGCTGACCTTGCCCACCGGAACACCCGGCTGCGGGCTGATGATGATGGGCTATCCGGGGTCGGAAGAGGCTCTATTACGGCTCGGATCAGCCGCCGAGGCCGCTTTGGCCTGAATGCCACAATCCCCTGATTCGGCACCTCTTTGTCTGGACGAAACGGGGTGTGACCTGTAATCTGCCAAAAAAACGGGGCGAAAATGATCCCGGTATTGAGGCAACAGTTATGAATTTCCCCGAGCGGTTTTCGAACCTACCGGAATACGCATTCCCGCGTCTGCGCACCCTGTTGGACCACCACCAACCGGGCGGAGATGTGATTCACATGACCATCGGCGCGCCGATGCATGACTTTCCGGCTTGGGTGACCGATGTGATCACCGAGAACGCAGCCGGGTTTCAGGGTTATCCCCCAAATGAAGGCTCGCCGGAGTTGCGGTGCGCGATCACCGATTGGATTGCGCGTCGCTATGGCGTGCAGATGGACCCCGACACAAACGTGATGGCCCTGAATGGCACGCGCGAGGGGTTGTATAACGCCGCCATGGCGCTGTGCCCCGAGGAAAAAAATGGTCAGAAACCGGTCATCCTGTGCCCGAACCCGTTCTATCAGGTCTATATGGTCGCCTCGATCTCGGTCCGGGCCGAGCCGGTTTTCGTGCCCGCCACGGCCGCAACCGGCCACCTGCCGGACTATGCAGGCCTGCCCGAGGATGTTCTGAACCGCACCGTCGCGGCCTACATCTGTTCACCCGCCAACCCGCAGGGGGCGGTGGCCTCGCACGATTATTGGGTCGAATTGATCCAATTGGCCGAGAAATACGATTTCCGCATCTTCGCTGACGAGTGCTATTCCGAGATTTACCGCGATGAGGCCCCTACGGGCGCCCTGACCGTGGCGCAGGAACTGGGCGCTGACCCTGAGCGGGTGACGCTGTTCAACTCGCTGTCGAAACGGTCGAATCTGGCTGGCCTGCGGTCCGGCCTGATTGCTGGTGGTCCCGAGACGATCAAGCGGGTCAAACAGTTGCGCAGCTATGCAGGCGCGCCGCTGCCGCTGCCGTTGCAGGCCGCTGCGGCGCGGGTCTGGGCGGATGAAGAACACGTGGCCGAGAACCGCGCGCTCTATCAGGACAAATACGCGATAGCCGATGAGGTGTTCGCAGGCCTGCAGGGCTATTTGCCGCCCGAGGCTGGGTTTTTCCTGTGGCTGCCGGTCGAAAACGGTGAGGAAACTGCATTGAAGGTCTGGAAGCAAACCGGAGTTCGGGTGCTGCCGGGCGCATATCTTTCTCAAGGTGATCCGGGGCAAAACCCGGGCGAGCAATTTATCCGGGTCGCAATGGTGGCCCCAAAAACAGAGATGAAGCGCGGACTGATCAAGCTCCGTGACTGCATCTATTCGTGAGGTACGAGGGCAAAATGGCATCATTGAACGCGCGAAACCGCGATCCATTATTGGACAGCACGACTCAGGCCGCGATTGAGCGGCGCAGCAAGGAATTGATCGGGATCGCCCTGATCCTGCTGGGGCTGGCCTCGGCCGCGATGATCTGGTCTTACACGCCGGATGATCCGAACTGGATGGTTTCGACAGACGCGCCGGTGCAGAACTGGCTGGGACGGATCGGAGCCTCGATTGCGGCTCCTTTGTTCATGATCGTTGGCTGGGGCAGTTGGAGCATCGCGTTGGTGCTGATCGGCTGGGGTGTGCGCTTTGCCGGGCATTTCGGCGAAGAACGCGCGGTTGCCCGTCTGATCTTTGCCCCGATCTGGATTGCAATTGTCTCGGTTTACGCCGCAACGCTGGTGCCGGGTGAGGCTTGGCGCACGACCCACAGTTTTGGTCTGGGTGGGTTGTTCGGTGATACCGTGATGGGTGCGCTGCTGACGCTGCTGCCGATCTCTTCGCATTTCATGGTCAAGTTGATGTCGCTGGCGATGGCCGCCGGAATGCTGGCGCTGGGTGTCTTTGTACTTGGTTTCACTAAGGCCGATGTGCGCAAGGGGTTCCGCGGTTTCCTGTTGGGGCTGGTGATGTCCTACGACATGCTGATGAACTTTTTGGGCCGTGGCGCTGCTGCCACCGCGCAGGCCGCGCGTGATCGCCGCGCGCAATGGGATGAACGCAAGACCGCCCGTGCAGAGGCCGTTTTTGATGATGAAATCGCGTTTGAAGAGCCGATCTATGAAGAACCGGAGCTCGACGAACCCGAGCCCGTAAAAACCGGCCTGCTGGCGCGGATGCCCAGCCTGATCCGCCGCCCTGATCCGATGCCCGAACCCGAGCTGGTCGATCCCGAACCCGTCGCAGGCTTTGATGAGATGCCGGGCGAGGACCGTATCCGGTCAAAGATTTCCGCCGCCGTGCGCAATCGAAAGGTTGCTGCGGGCGAGATGGCACCCGAGCATGATCCAAACCTGCCGCTGACCAAGGGGCGGGGTCGTGGACCGGACCCTCTGATCCTGAACGCCAGAGGAGGGGAAGACTTGCCGCCGGAACCGCCGATGACGTCGGTCGGTCTGCCGCCGGAACCGATGCTGACGGCAGAGCCCGCGCCCGAATGGCAGCAGGAACCGCTGCACGAGGATTTAGCGCCCGAGCCGAATTTCGAAGATGAGGCCGTGTTCGAGGATGCGCCGATGCCAGAACCCGAACCGCAGTCGCGCCCGGCGATGAAAATCCCTGTGGCCGAGCCGCGCAAGCCGGTGGTGGCCCAACCCGTGCGTCGCACCCCGCCGCCCTCGCGCCGGGCTCAGGCCGAAGCACAACCTGCGCTGTCGTTTGAGGATCGGCATTCGGATTTCGAGTTGCCACCACTGAACCTGTTGTCGAACCCCGCCAGCATTCAGCGCCATCATCTCAGCGATGAAGCGCTGGAAGAAAACGCGCGGATGCTCGAAAACGTGCTGGATGACTATGGCGTCAAGGGTGAGATCGTCAGCGTTCGCCCCGGCCCTGTTGTCACCATGTACGAACTCGAACCGGCTCCGGGCCTGAAAGCCAGCCGTGTGATCGGTTTGGCGGATGACATCGCGCGCTCGATGTCGGCCCTGTCGGCGCGGGTTTCGACCCTGCCCGGACGGTCCGTGATTGGTATCGAACTTCCCAACGAAAACCGCGAGATGGTTGTGCTGCGTGAAATTCTCGCCAGCCGCGATTTCGGCGATGGTAACCACGCGCTGCCGCTGGCGCTGGGCAAGGATATCGGCGGTGAGTCTGTTGTGGCGAACCTTGCGAAAATGCCCCACCTGCTGATCGCGGGGACCACCGGTTCGGGTAAGTCGGTCGCGATCAATACGATGATCCTGTCGCTGCTGTACAAGCTGACGCCGGATGAGTGCCGCCTGATCATGATCGACCCCAAGATGTTGGAACTGTCGGTTTATGACGGCATTCCGCATCTGCTCTCGCCTGTTGTGACTGACCCGAAAAAGGCAGTCGTGGCCCTGAAATGGGTCGTGGGCGAGATGGAGGATCGCTATCGCAAAATGTCCAAAATGGGCGTCCGTAACATCGCAGGCTACAACGGCCGTGTGAAGGATGCTTTGGACAAGGGTGAAATGTTCAGCCGTACGGTCCAAACCGGCTTTGACGATGAAACCGGTGAACCGGTGTTCGAGACCGAAGAATTCGCGCCCGAAGCGATGCCCTATATCGTTGTCATCGTCGATGAGATGGCCGACCTGATGATGGTTGCGGGCAAAGAGATCGAAGCCTGCATCCAGCGTCTGGCGCAGATGGCGCGGGCCTCGGGTATTCACCTGATCATGGCGACGCAGCGCCCCTCGGTCGACGTGATCACCGGTACAATCAAGGCGAACTTCCCGACCCGGATTTCCTTCCAGGTGACTTCGAAGGTCGACAGCCGGACGATCCTTGGTGAAATGGGGGCCGAGCAGCTACTGGGGCAGGGCGATATGCTCTATATGGCCGGTGGTGCCAAGATCACCCGTTGCCATGGGCCGTTTGTCTCGGACGAAGAGGTCGAGGAAATCGTCAACCACCTGAAACAGTTCGGTCCGCCGGATTACATGAGCGGCGTGGTCGATGGCCCGGCAGAGGAAAAGGCCGACAATATCGATGCTGTTCTCGGCCTGAATACCGGTGGCAACACCAACGGAGAGGATGCTCTGTACGATCAGGCGGTGGCGATTGTGATCAAAGATCGCAAATGCTCGACCTCCTACATCCAGCGGAAACTCGCCATCGGCTACAACAAGGCCGCGCGGCTGGTTGAGCAGATGGAGGATGAAGGCGTTGTTTCGGCGGCAAATCACGTCGGTAAGCGGGAAATCCTCGTCCCCGAGCAGTAGGATATTTAATAACAAGGGTAGAAGGCTTATCTGGGACGCATGAAACAGATTGCTTTTGCCCTTGCCCTGACCCTGGCCGCACCTGCCGCCTGGGCGGCCGATAAACTGCCGCTGTCGCAGATCTCCAATTATCTGAACGGTCTGAAAACCGTTCAGACGACATTTACTCAGGTCAACGACGACGGCTCGCTGAGCACCGGCAAGCTGTGGATGCAGCGGCCCGGGAAGATGCGGTTCGAGTATGATCCGCCCAGCAGCGCAGTTGTGCTGGCCAATGCGGGCACGGTGCAGATCTTTGACCCCAAGTCGAACCAACCGGCCGAGCAATATCCATTGAAACGGACACCGCTGTCACTGGTGTTGGCGCGCAATGTGAACCTGGGGCAGGCGAATATGGTCGTGGCTCATGATTTCGATGGCACCGCGACGGTTGTCACCGCACAGGACCCGAAAAACCCCGAGTCCGGCCGGATCGAGCTGATGTTCACCGATAACCCGGTCGAACTGCGCAAATGGGTGATTCACGACAATGCGGGCACCCAGACAACTGTGTTGCTGGGTCAGCTGGACACGGGCAAGAATTTGAACCGGGACCTGTTTAGGAAATCAAACAGAAGCGGGTCAGGCAATCGCTGACCCGCTGACCTGTCAGTAGCGGCAACCGGACAGTTGCGCCTGATACAGCTTGGCGCGCGCGTCAACGTCATTGGCGACGTTCAACAGCCAGGTCTTGCTGTAGTGACTGCCACGGGCGTAGCCGGTGTGACCCTCGTGATAAGCGAGGTACTGGTTGCGCGTATCACTGGGATGAATGCCGTTCCGTTCATAGCTTTTGTTCATGTACCAGCCGATGAAATCCGACGCATCGCGGATGCGATCCCGCTTGGCGCGGCGTTTGCCGGTTTCCTTCTGGTACTGCTCCCACGTGCCGTCCAGCGCCTGGCTAAAGCCATAGGCGCTGCTTTGGCGGCCCATCGGGATCACGCCCAGAACGTATTGGTGCGGCGTGCGTGCGTCGTGTTTATAGCGGCTTTCCTGATAGATCGTCGCCATCTGAACGTGGACAGGTACGCCCCATTTCCGTTCGGTGCTTTTGAAGGCCTTCATGAATTCGGGCCGTTCGCGCGCAATGCTGCACGCGTCATTCAGCTTGTTGGGCGGCTGTTTGGAGCCACCCCCACAGGATGCCAAAAGCAGCACCCCGAAGAGTACGATAAGAATTCTGCTCATGTGCCTCGTGCCTTTTTCTTTTATTCTAGCGCAGATTGAGCGTTTAGGAAATCACAATCGTTATAAAACAATAGCAAGAATTAAGGGTAACGCGCCGACAGACAGGATTGTTGAGATCATGACCATCCCCGCAACAGCGTCTGAGTCCGCTTCAAACCGTTCCGCCAAAAGATAAGACGTAACTGCAACCGGTGCGCACATCTGCAGCACCATGACACCAAATGCGATTGCATCGAGGCCGAAGAGAATCGCTAATACCCAGCCTAAAGCAAAACACACGACGAGTTTGATTAGCGATAGCCAGATGGCCTGACTGATTTTGTGGGACGACAGGCGGGCAATGGCCACCCCAACCGTTATCAGCATCATCGGAACAGCCATCTGTCCTAATAATTCCAACGTGTTGGTTAAAAAGACCGGCGTCTGCCAGCCGCGCCACAGAAACAATGCTCCTAACAAAGTTGCCCAGACCATAGGTTCCCGCGCCGCTTTGCCAAACCCGCCTTTACCGGCCACCAGATAGATGCCGTAGGTGAAGGACAGCAGGGCAGTAACGGCCAGAAAAACGACCGCGTAACCCAGCCCAGCTTGCCCAAAGGCAAATATACATAACGGCAGGCCCAGATTGCCTGTATTCCCGAAAATCAACGGAGACAGGTAAGTTCGGCGATCCAGTCCGCGCAGACGTACAAACACCTCAAATACAATTGCCAGCAAGACATGCCCGGAAATGGCGGCCAATGTAAAACGCGTCAGCTCTCCGGGAGGGATTTCGGTTTGCATTAGTGCCACAAAGATCAGACTTGGCACTGCAAGCGTGACGCCAAGGCGGGTTACGAACTCCATCCGGTACTCGAATCCCAGTTTGACCCAAGAAAAACCAATCGCTGCCAAAAGAAAGACCGGGGCCACGATTTCGAACACTGTCAGCAAGAGGTTCACAGACTGTTTCCCTTAATTTCGGATCAATGATTGGCTTTTTGGCCCGGAACGGGGTAGTAAGACCAGTGGGGGCAGATACAATGCTGAAGACACATGCCAAATACGGCTTGGGCCAGGTGGTCCGGCATAAAAAACATCCCTTCCGAGGGGTAATCTTCGACGTGGACGCCGAGTTCTCGAACACTGAAGAGTGGTATCAGGCCATCCCCGAGGACAGCCGCCCAATCAAGGATCAGCCGTTTTATCACCTGTTGGCGGAAAACGACCAATCCTTCTATGTTGCTTATGTTTCTGAACAAAATCTGGTTGCGGACCAATCTGGTGAGCCGGTTGAACACCCCGATATCCCCGACATGTTCGGCCCGTTCGAGAACGGCGCATACCCTCTGCACTTTCAGCTGAACTAACGCCGCAAACCCAGTCCGCGCCGGTTAATATCCAAGTGCGCATCCGTCTTTTCGTGGATCGCTTGCGCCCTTCAGAATGCCGTTTTCACAGATTCGAATAGCCTGCGCACCGCCCAGGGGTGTTTCTGAAATCGCAACAGTGTGGCCTAAATCACGCAATTGCTGCGCTGTACTGGGCGGAATCCCGCGTTCCAGTTTCAGTACGCCGTTATCTGCAAATGCGCGCGGAGCATCCATGCTTGACTGCATGTCCATCCCGTGATCGGTCAGATTTGACAAAAACCGGGCATGACCGGTGGGTTGATAGGCGCCGCCCATCACTCCGAACGGCATTAAAACCCGGCCATTCTGTTTCAAAATGCCGGGAATGATGGTGTGCATGGGGCGTTTGCCGCCGCCCAGCTCATTGGGGTGGCCGGCTTGCAGGGTAAAGCCAGCACCGCGGTTCTGTAACAGAATACCGTATTTTTCCGATGCAATCCCAGAACCGAAGCTGTGAAAGATAGAATAGATCAGGGATACGGTCATCCTGTCTCGGTCCACCACGGTGATATAGACGGTGTCTTTGTGAATGGCCTCGGTCAGCGGGGCTGCAGCAGGCATCGCGCGTTTCGGGTCGATCAGTGCCGCCAGCCTGTCGGCCACACCCTGGTCCAAAAACCGATCCGCATGTGTTGTGTGATCGGGATCGGCAATGAACCGGTTGCGGGCGTCATAAGCAAGGTTTGAAGCTTCGGCCTCGATATGCAGACGTTCAACCCCAAACGGGTCCAGGCTGGCCAGTTCGAAGTTCTTGAGGATGTTCAGCAGCAGAATTGCGGTGGCACCTTGGCCGTTGGGCGGGTGCTCGACAAGTTCCAGCCCTTTATATGGGCCACTGACGGGGTGGGTCTTGGTGCAGGAGGTGGCCAGAAAATCTTCCGCCTTGTGGGTACCGCCCCGCTGGGCCAGCGCGGTGATCATATCCTCGGCGATGTCGCCTGAATAAAACGCGTCCCGCCCATCTCGGGCAATCTGACGCAGAACTTCTGCCTGACCGGGGGACCTGAACACCTGACCGGCATCCGGCGCTCGGTCGTTGATCAAATAATGCGAACGCGCCGCCCCTTGAAGGGTGCTTGCGCCGGTCCTCCAGTCAAAGGCTACTCTCGGGGCAACCGGCACGCCGGTCTCGGCATAGTGAATGGCGGGCTGCAGAATGGCATCCAGTCCCAGCGTGCCCTCGGTTTCCGCCAGATGACAGAACGCATCGACCGCGCCGGGAATGGTCACGGCGTCGGCCGTATTCAGCGGCACCGCAGCCAGCCCTTGTGCCCGCAGTTTCTCCGAATCGGCTGCGGCAGGTGCGCGGCCCGAACCGTTCAGGGCGCGGACCTCATCCTCTCCCGCCCGGTTGAACAAGACAAAGCAATCGCCACCCAATCCGGTCATCTGTGGTTCGCAAATGCCCAGCAAAACCGCCCCGGCAATGGCCGCGTCCATTGCGTTTCCACCTTGTTGCAGAATGTCCAAGGCCGTTTTCGCCGCCAGAGGGTGCGACGTGGCGCACATCCCTTCCGTCGCCAGAACTTCGGACCGGCCCGGAGTTTGAAAATCCCGCATAGTGCATTTCCCCGTTTTGAACGCGTCGAAGGTATCGCGCGGTCAGATGTTGTCCAGTCACATGAGGGAAAAGTTCCTCGGCGCCGTTCACTGGGTGGGGGCTGTGATTCTTGGCGCCGAGGGAAGCTATCTGAGCTACAGATACTTTTTGCCCGTTGTTTGCGGCGCCACAATGGTTCGATCTGGACCTTATTGTGACGTTTTCGTGCCGTCAGGCTGGGTCAGGAAAATCAAACCGCAGCGACAACCGGTTACAGCCGTCGGAACGTTCATAGCGGATTTCGCTGGTCAATTCGTGAATCATAAACCAGCCGAACCCGCCTTCGGGCAGTTCGTCGATCGTTGACCCCAACGGTGCCGGAACCCCGTCTGGCACCCGAAACCCGGGCAGCGGGTTGCCGGTGTCCGAGATCAGAATCTCCAGCCAGTTCCGGTGTAGGCGGCACCGCACCTTGACCTTGGCAGGCGTGACATCGGCATAGGCATGTTCCACCACATTGTTGATCGCCTCGGCTAAGGCAATCTTCACGTCACCCGCCTTGTGCTGCGGTAGCCCCTGTGTCGCCAGACACCTACTGAGTTGCGCAATTCCGGCGCTGGCCTCAGACTCGGTCGCTGCGAAACTCAGATCCAAACATTTGCCGTCACACATGGGCATTGAGCCTATTCTTGGTCGGGGAAGGGTCAGCCGGCGGCGGTCGACAATGCGTCATCCAGCGTTGGGTACAGTTTGAACACCGTGTCCATTCGGGTTAGTCGAAACACCTTTTCGACGAAAGGGTGCAGCCCGGCCAGATCCAGCCTGCGGTCGTTTCCAAGCTGCTTCATTGACGCGACGATGGCGCCCAGTCCGCTTGAATCGATGAATTCAACGCTGCTCAGGTCCAGCACCACCCTTATGGCGCCGCCTTCGGCTTCGTTGCGCATGTCTTCCTTGAACTGGATAGCCATGGCTGCATCAATGCGGTCTGAATGGACTTTGATAATCTGGGTTGCGTCGGTCGTAGTGCTGGTCAGGGCCATTCGCGACGGTCCTCTAATCTGAAATTCGCTAGTAGAAATACGCTAGACTGCAAATCTTACCATTCGGTATCCATCGGGTGGGAAAAGAGGAGGAACACGCCGATGAAACAGGTTGTTATTGCCGGGGCCGCGCGTACGCCCATGGGCGGATTTCAGGGGATGTTCGACGGAGTGGCCGCTGCCGAACTGGGCGGAACCGCCATCCGATCCGCGCTACAGGGCGCGGGCACTGAAACGGTAGATGAGGTGCTGATGGGCTGTGTTTTGCCCGCTGGTCAGGGTCAGGCCCCGGCGCGGCAAGCCGGATTCGCGGCGGGTTTGGGCGAAGAGGTGCCCGCCACGACCCTGAACAAGATGTGCGGATCGGGGATGAAGGCGGCGATGATCGCATTTGACCAGATTGCCCTTGGCCACGCCGACACCGTGATCGCGGGTGGGATGGAAAGCATGACCAACGCCCCCTACCTGCTGCCCAAGATGCGCGGCGGCGCGCGAATCGGACACAGCCAGGTGGTCGATCACATGTTCCTGGACGGGCTCGAAGACGCCTATGACAAGGGCCGCCTGATGGGCACCTTCGCTGAGGACTGCGCCGAGGCCTATCAGTTCACTCGCGAGGCACAGGACGAATACGCGCTGCAATCGCTGTCTAACGCCCTGTCTGCGCAGGAAAGCGGTGCGTTTGAGGGTGAGATCACACCGGTCACCACCCGCACCCGCAAGGGTGAGGTCACCTTTGGACAAGACGAGCAACCGCAATCCGCGCGGCCGGACAAAATCCCGACGCTGAAACCCGCCTTCCGCAAGGATGGTACTGTGACGGCGGCCAATTCCTCGTCGATCTCCGACGGTGCCGCAGCGCTGGTGCTCGCCTCGGCTGACGCCGCCGAGGCGCAAGGCCTGACCGTGCGCGCCCGGATCGTTGGCCATGCCAGCCACGCGCAGGCACCCGGTCTGTTCACGACCGCGCCGGTTCCGGCGGCGCAAAAGCTGCTCGCGTCCATTGGCTGGTCCAAAGACGACGTGGACTTGTGGGAAGTGAACGAGGCCTTTGCCGTCGTCCCTATGGCCTTCATGCATGAGATGGGCCTGCCGCGCGACAAGGTTAACGTGAACGGTGGCGCCTGCGCTTTGGGCCACCCGATCGGCGCCTCAGGCGCGCGGATCATGGTCACTCTGCTGAACGCGTTGGAAAAGCGAAACCTCAAACGTGGCGTCGCTGCGATCTGCATCGGCGGCGGCGAGGGCACGGCCATCGCTATCGAACGCATTTGACGCTTCGACTGATTGCAAATACTCCGGTGCTAACGTCCACCAAAGAGCATGACCATGACTGTTGACTACAACACGCTCGCCAAAACCATTGCTGCGCTGACCGAGGGGGAAATGGATCAGGTTGCCCTGATGGCGACGATAGCCTGCGAGGTGCACCACTCGGACGATCGGTTCGACTGGACCGGATTCTATCGGGTGACCGAACCGGGGCTACTGAAGATCGGCCCTTATCAGGGCGGGCATGGCTGTCTGGTAATCCCCTTCGACCGCGGGGTCTGCGGAGTTGCGGCGCGCACGGGCGAGGTGCAACTAGTGCCCGACGTGGATGCATTTCCAGGTCACATTGCCTGCGCTTCGTCCACCCGGTCCGAACTGGTTCTGCCGGTACGGAACGCATCGGGCGACGTGATTGCGGTGTTTGATATCGACAGTGATCAGCCGGACGCTTTCACCGATCAGGACGCTACATCAATCGGCGCAATTCTTTCCGATGTGTTCGAAAATTGAAATCAGCCGGGTTGTGTCCCGGCTGACCCAAAATTGACTGACAATGAGACCGCTCAGGCCCCGAGCACTTTGGCTTTCTGAGCGGCAAATTCCTCGTCCGTCAGGTGCCCTTTTTCCTTCAGCGCAGCAAGTCGCTCCAATTCATCCGCTGCTGACGCGCTCGCGACTGAGCGGATGTAGTCCTTCTGCGCTTCTTCAATCTGGTTCATGGTCTCGACGCTGTGCTGATGCATTTTGTCCCCACGTACGATGAGATAACACAGAACACCCAGCCATGGGATCAGGATCACAAAGGCGATCCAAAGCGCTTTGCCGCCGCCACTCAGATCTTTTGAGCGAAAGACATCAGCGACGACAGAGATCATCACCCAGAACCAGGCGACCATCAGGAACAGCCAGAAGATTGACCAAACTATATCAAAGAAACCGAGCCCATTTTCCATATTCGTCCAACCCTTTGCTTATCAGAAAGAAATCCCTGTTCTCAGGGATCACGTGATTGTAACAGACAGTTTGCGAGTTGGTTAGAATATTGTTTCGGTTGCAAAAAACGATCACAGAGGATCGGGAAAGACACCAGCCAATTGCGCGTAAATTAGGCTCATCTGGACACCGAGAATCACAAACAGCCTGATTGAAAACCCACGCTTGCGTGTTTTGTTTCGGAAAATCCATCGACCCAACAAAGCACAGGGGCTGCCGCCAAGTGCAGCCAGCCATAACAGCCGACGTTCTGGAACTCTGCCTTTGCGCCGGCGCGCACGCGCTTTGTCCCAGGCAAAAGCCAATAGCGTCAGAACGTTAATCGCCCAAAGATAGACCACTGCAATCCACATGGCCTTGGCATAAACAGGCACGGTTTCACGCGCAAATGAAAAATCTCTTGGAAATTTCACGAATCTGGGTCATCGTGAAAAAGAGGATGAAAATTTCACCAGAATCGGAGCGGCACGTGAACACTCAGGCCCCCCATAGCGCGACACTTGGTGCGGATATCCGCGCCCTGCGCAAGGCGCGTGGGCTGACGCTGACCGAAATAGCCGAGCGTCTGAATCGCTCGGTTGGATGGCTCAGCCAGGTTGAGCGGGACATGTCGGACCCCTCAATCTCGGACCTGCGCCAGATCGCCGAGTGTCTGGGTGTGCCGATGTCGATGCTGTTCGCGCATTCCTCGGTGCCGGTGGACGAGCAGGGGTACGTCGTGCGCGCCGGGTCGCGCCGCCCGATGGGTTCTGGCGAGGAAGGGCTGATCGAAGAGCTGCTCTCTCCCGATCTGACCGATGACTTCGAAATGGTGCACTCCACGTTCGAGCCGCATTCAAAGATGCAGACCCCCGCAAACCGTCCCACGCAAGAGGTCGGCTATATTGTGTCGGGGCGTCTGGATCTGGTGATCGGTGGACGGGCGTTCTCGGTCGGTCCCGGGGACAGTTTCCGCATCAAGAACGAACCCTATCAATGGGCCAACCCCTATGATGAGCCTGCGGTGGCCATCTGGGTCATTGCGCCGCCGGTGTACTGACATGTCGGGCGCGGCTTTCAACACTCGCGGCGTGGGCCCGACACCTGCCCATGCGCCCTCAGCAAGGAGGTAATCACATGCATACCGGTTCCTGCCTTTGCGGCGCTGTTTCGTTTACCATAGACGGAGACCTGTCGCCGCCTTCGGCCTGCCATTGCGGCCAGTGTCGCAAGCAGTCGGGTCACATATGGGCCTCGACCTCGACCCATCAGGACAACCTCAGCTTTACCACCAGCGACACGCTGCGCTGGTTCCGCGCCTCGGACATTGCCCGGCGTGGCTTTTGCAGTGGCTGCGGCTCGTTCCTGTTCTGGCAGCACAATGACGAGGACACGATTTCGATTTCCATGGGCGTCCTGAGCGAGCCCACCGGACTGCACCTCGCCCGGCACATCTTTGTGGCCGACAAGGGCGACTACTGCGACATCACAGACGATCTGCCCCAAGAGGCACAGTAAAAGAGGATCAAAACTCATGAGTGATTTTCCAACAAAG
Source organism: Ruegeria sp. CH8 (assembly GCF_056536985.1). Taxonomy (NCBI): domain Bacteria; kingdom Pseudomonadati; phylum Pseudomonadota; class Alphaproteobacteria; order Rhodobacterales; family Roseobacteraceae; genus Ruegeria; species Ruegeria sp. CH8. The sequence goes on from NZ_JBQFQR010000016.1 coordinate 112,083, forward strand.
GCCCGTGTGGTCATCATCGGCGGCGGCGTCGTTGGCTGTTCGTCCTTATATCATCTGGCCAAGAAGGGCTGGACCGACTGCGTTCTGCTGGAAAAGAACGAACTGACCGCTGGGTCTACATGGCACGCGGCCGGTAACGTGCCGACCTTCTCGACCTCCTGGGCGATCATGAACATGCAGCGCTATTCGACCGAGCTGTATGCGCGTCTGGCCGACGAAGTTGATTACCCGATGAACTACCACGTGTCGGGGTCGATCCGTCTGGCGCACAGCAAAGAGCGGATGCAGGAATTCGAACGCGCCATGTCCATGGGTCTGTATCAGGGCATCCCGATGGAGATGTGGACCCCGGAAAAGGCGAAAGAGCGTTACCCGTTCCTCGAAACGCACGATCTGGAAGGCGTTCTGTTCGACCCGACCGATGGCGATATCGACCCGGCACAGCTGACACAGGCCTTCGCCAAGGGTGCGCGCGATCTGGGCCAGAAAATCATCCGTTTCTGCCCGGCCACCAACGTGACACAGCACGACGATGGCACATGGACCGTGCATACCGATCAGGGCGATATCGCTTGTGACTATGTGGTGAATGCCGCGGGTTACTATGCCCAGCGCGTGGGTGAGATGTTCAAGCCCTTCGGCGGTCGTACCGTGCCTGCAATGGTCATGAGTCACCAGTACCTGCTGACCGATGAAGTGCCCGAAGTTGAGGCATGGTCGAAAGAGAACGGCGGCAAGCTGCCGCTGTTGCGTGACGTGGATATCTCGTACTACCTGCGTCAGGAAAAGAACGGCTTCAACCTTGGCCCCTATGAACCCAACTGCAAGGGCCATTGGATGACCGAAGATGACCCGATGCCGGAAGATTTCAGCTTTCAGCTTTGGAATGACGATCTGGATCGCATCGAAGACATCGTCACCGACGCGATGGAGCGGGTGCCACTGATGGCGACCTCGGGTGTTGGTCGTGTGATTAATGGCCCGATCCCCTATGCACCTGATGGTCTGCCGCTGATCGGCCCGATGCCGGGCGTGGCAAATGCGTTCGAGGCGCACAGCTTTACCTTCGGTATCGCGCAGGGTGGTGGTGCAGGCAAAGTGCTGGCCGAATGGATCGTTGACGGTCACACCGAATGGGATATGTGGGCCGTCGATCCGCGCCGCTATACCGACTATACCGATCAGGATTATTGCAACCAGAAAGGTATGGAAGTTTACGGCAACGAATACGCCATGCACTTCCCGCATCACGAATGGCCTGCAGCGCGCGACAAGAAGCTGTCTCCGGTCCATGCCAAGGTCAAGGAACTGGGCGGCGTCATGGGTGCGTATAACGGTTGGGAGCGTGCCAACTGGTTTGCCAAGCCAGGCGATGATACCTCCGAAGGATCCACCCACACATGGGGCCGGTTCGGCCCGTGGGAACAGCGCATCAAGGAAGAGTGCGAAGCCGTCCGCGACAATTGCGGTGTGCTCGACCTGCCCGGTTTCTCGCGTTTCATGGTTGAGGGTGAAGGCGCGGCCGAAGCTCTGCGCGGCCTGATCACCGGCGGCCTGCCCAAAGTTGGCCGCATCAATCTGGTCTATATCTCTGATGACCGGGGCCGCATCCTGACTGAAATGTCCTGTGTCCGTCTGGGCGAGGACGAGTTCATGATGATCACCGCTGCCACCGCTCAGTGGCACGACCGCGACATCCTGACCAAGGCAATGCCCGCCAGCGTTTCGGTCGAGGATGTCACCACCACCCGCGACACTCTGATCGTGACCGGCCCGAATTCGCGCGAGATCTTGGCAGGTCTGAGCGATGCGGACCTGTCCACCGGCTGGCTGACCCATCAGGCGGCCACCGTTGCAGGTAAGTCGGCCTTCCTGATCCGTGTCTCTTTCGCTGGTGAATTGGGTTGGGAAGTGCACGCCCTGAACGAGGACATGCCTGCGATCTACGACGCGATCCTCGATGCAGGTGCAACGCCGTTTGGTATGTACGCGCTGAACGCGCTGCGGATCGAAAAGGGCTACCGCACCTGGAAAGGCGATCTGTCCAGCGACTACTCGCTGCTGGAAGGTGGTTTGGGACGTTTCGTCAAGCTGGACAAGCCGCAGGACTTCCCCGGCAAGGCCGCGATCCAGAACGAAAAGCAGCAAGGGGTGAAGAAGTCCTTTGTCACGCTGGTCGTCGAAGCCGGTGATTGCGACGCGCCCTACATGTCCTGCATCTCGCAGAACGGTGAGATCGTGGGTGAAACTACCTCGGGCGCCTGGGGTTACCGCGTTGGCAAGTCCATCGCGCTGGGCATGGTCAAGACCGAAGCCGCCAACCCGGGCACCGAGCTTGAGGTGGAAATCTACGGCCAGAAGTACCGCGCTGTGGTACAAGAGGACCAACCGCTCTGGGATCCGGCGAACGAGCGGCTGCGCGCGTAACCCCGGACGGAGGAGCCATGAGCAAGCGATATGTGACATTGGGGCCCGGCGCGGGCCCCAACTATGACTGGGAAAATGACCATACCTTCGTCAAGGTTTCCGGTCAGGACACTGATGGCGCGTATACGCTCATGGAAGACAATCTGAAGGCCAGCTTCGCGCTTGGCCTTCATCGCCATGACAGCCATGCCGAAACCTTCTACTTTCTAGAAGGGGCGGTGGATTTCTATGTCGATGGCGACTGGCACCGGTGCACGGCGGGCACCACGATGCATGTTCCACCGGGAGTTCCACACGCGTGTCGTGTGGCGGATGGTGAACCTGCGCGGATGCTGATGATCTTTCAGCCTTCGGGGTTTGACGGTTTTCTTGCAGAGCTTGCGACGATGAGCGAGGCTGATTTCGCTGATGAGGCAAAAATGGCCGTGCTGAACGCCCGCTATGACATCATCCCGATGGGGCCGGTTCCGGCGCATCCGGACGATCAAACCTGAAGGCCGCATCAGATGACGATCCCTAAAACCATGTCCGGTGTGTACCTGACCCAACACGGTGGACCAGAGGCGCTGGAGTGGCGCGAGGATATACCAGTGCCCCAGCCCGGATCGGGGCAGGTGTTGGTTCGGGTTTTGGCCGCTGGGGTGAACAACACCGATATCAACACGCGCGTCGGCTGGTATTCCTCAGACGTGACGGGTGCGACCGATGCCGTTGATCAGGATGTCGAGGCCGGAGGCTGGGGTGGCGCGCTACACTTCCCGCGTATTCAGGGCGGAGATCTGTGTGGTGTCGTTGAACTGGCCGGACTCGAGACTGGCTTCCAACCCGGCCAGCGCGTGACCTGTCCGATCAACCTGCCGCGCCCACGTCCGGGTCATCCGACAGGGTTTATCGCTCTGGGCTCAGAAATGGACGGCGCCTTTGCGCAATACTGTCTGGTTGAGGCGGATGACCTGTATGACGTGACCACTTCGCCCCTGTCAGACGTCGAAATCGCCGCCATACCTTGCGCCTTTGGCACCGCCGAGAACCTGCTGACTCGCGCAGGTGTGACTTCGGGACAGAAAGTGCTGATCACCGGGGCGTCCGGCGGTGTTGGTCTGGCCGCCGTGCAACTGGCGGCGCTGCGGGGCGCATCTGTCTGGGGTGTGACCAGCCCGGCCAAGGCAGATGTGGTCAAAAGTCAGGGCGCGGTCGAGACCTTTGTGCGCGACGCTGTGCTGCCTGCGGATATGTTCGATGTGGTGATCGACGTTGTGGGCGGCCCGGCATGGCCCGGCCTGATCCTTGCCCTGAAACCGGGTGGCCACTATGCCGTGTCAGGCGCAATCGCTGGGCCGATTGTCGAAGCAGACCTGCGCGATATCTATTTGCGTGACATAACCATCCATGGCTGCACCCATCAGGCCTTTGCCGTGTTCGGGCGGTTGGTGGAGATGATCAATGCGGGGCGGATCAGGCCTTTGATCTCGAAAACCTACCTGCTGCGGGATATCGCAGCAGCGCAGGCGGATTTTCAATCCAAGACATATCCGGGCAAACTTGTTCTGATTCCGTGAAAGGGCTGGCGAAATGGCGAATATCACTCTTCTGGATGGCTCAATCGGGCAGGAACTGGTCAAACGCAGCGGTGACCGGCCAACGCCTTTGTGGTCGACTCGGGTGATGATCGACCAGCCTGACCTGGTTGGGGAGGTCCACGCCGAGTATTTCCGCCGCGGCGCCACGGTTGCCACCACGAACACCTACGCCGTGCATCGGTCGCGGCTGGTGCGAGAAGGGATGGAGGCCCAGCTTGCCGATCTGATCAACGCAGCGGTTGCGCAGGCCGAACGGGCACGCGGCACGGGCGGGGGGCGTATTGCCGGGGCGTTGGGTCCGCTGTTGGCCTCGTACCGGCCTGACCTGAAACCCGATGTGGCCGAAGCGGCCGAGAAGTTCGCGGAATTGGCGAAGCTGATGGCGGATCGTGTCGACTTTTTCCTGATCGAAACCGTGTCCTCTGTTCAAGAGGCCGAAGGCGCCCTGCGCGGCACGGCGGAAGGTAGCAAGCCCGTCTGGCTGGCGTTGACGGCGATGGATGACGATGGCACACGCCTGCGCTCGGGCGAGGCGCTGTCTGATATCGCCCCTGTGGTGGATCGTTACGCGCCCGAGGCCGTGTTGATCAACTGCTCGCGCCCCGAGGCTATTCCTGCCGCGCTGGATGTCATCGCAAAACTCGGTCGGTCGTTCGGAGCCTACGCTAACGGGTTCACCGGCATCACCCAGAAATTCCTGGAAGACGCACCCACCGTCGATGCGCTGGAACAGCGTCAGGATCTGGGGCCAGAGGCCTATGCGGATCATGCGATGCGCTGGGTGGAGCAGGGGGCGACCATTGTCGGCGGCTGTTGCGAGGTTGGCCCGGATCACATCGAAACCCTGGCCAACCGGTTGCGCGAAGCCGGTCACCAGATTGTCTGAGGTATAGAGGATGCGGCAACCTGTGGACAATTCTACTCAGCTGCATTTCGATATTCTGGTTGCCCCGGGATATGTGCTGTTGGAACTGGCCTCGCTGGTCGAAGTGCTGCGGCTGGCTAATCGCGTGTGCCCGACCCCTCCGTTCACCTATACCTATCGGTCGCTGAAAGGCGGCCCGATTGCCAGCAGCAGCGATGCGGTGGTGCAAACCGAACCCGTGCCAACGCAGCCCAAGGCGGATTACCTGTTCGTGATTGGAAATTCCGACCCCGATCACCCGGGTCTGTCTCTGGGACGTGTGGTGTCGGACTACACCTTCCGCGGGGCCAAGGTGTTTTTGCTGGCCGAAGCCGCCAGCCGTTATATCGACGAGCAGGGCACCGACGACATGGCGACCCATTGGGAGAACGCCTCGTTCCTGCGTGAACGTGGCGCCCGGTTCGAAGCCAAGCTGTCGATCGCAACCGAACAGGGCGCGGTGGTGACCTGTGCGGGGATGGAGGCGACAACGGATGTGGCGCTGGCCGTCATAGGCCGCCATATCTCGGGGCCGGCCAAGATGACCGTGGCAGACATCATGCTGCACGAGAACATCCGCGACTTTGCCTCGATGCAGCCGTTTTCCGGGGCAAAGCAAACAGCAACGGGCGACGCCAAGCTGGACCAGTGCATCAAGGTGATGCAGGCCAATATCGAAGACCCGCTCCCAATCAACCAGATCGTCGAATCGCTGCACCTGTCGAACCGGTCGCTGGAACGGAAATTCAAAAACTATTTTGGTACCACGCCGAACGGATTCTACCGTGAAATGCGGCTGGCCAAGGCCAATAATCTGTTGCTGAACACCACCATGAGCGTCCGTGAGATCGGTCTGGCCTGCGGTTTTCCGAACGGATTTTCCTCTGTTTACAAGAGCTTTTTCGGCGTCACCCCCTTTGTTGTCCGTCGGGAAAAGCGAGCAGCGACACATCGGTGAAAATTGCCGATCCTGTGACGTTTTTGGTGCATTTTGTGTCGATCTTACATGGCATTTTGCCCCAAACCTGACATAGCGGAGATTTCAGGATGGTTGATCTTCCCAGCAAGGCCCGAGTGGTCATCATCGGCGGCGGCGTCATCGGATGCTCGGTCGCGTATCATTTGACCAAAAAGGGCTGGAACGACGTTGTCCTTCTGGAACGCAAACAGCTGACCAGCGGCACCACATGGCACGCGGCTGGTTTGATCGCACAGCTGCGCGCAACGGCGAACATGACCAAGCTGGCTAAATACAGTCAGGAACTCTACGGCTCGCTCGAGGAAGAGACCGGCGTTGCCACTGGCTTCAAGCGCTGCGGCTCGATCACCGTTGCCCTGACCGAAGAGCGCAAGGAAGAGATCTATCGTCAGGCCGCTATGGCCCGTGCCTTTGGGGTTGAGGTCGAAGAGATCTCGAACGAACGCGTGGCTGAGTTGTACCCGCATCTGAACATCGAAGACGTCAAAGGCGCCGTGTACCTGCCGCTAGACGGGCAGGGCGATCCGGCGAATATTGCGCTGGCTTTGGCCAAGGGCGCCCGTCAGCGCGGTGGTATCGTAAAGGAACGTGTGAAGGTCACCGACATCGTCAAGCAAGGGCGCAAGGTAACCGGGGTTGACTGGGTTGCGGACGACGGCAGCGCCTCGGGTCACATTGAATGCGACATGGTGGTGAACTGTGCCGGGATGTGGGGGCACGAGGTTGGTCGCATGGCGGGCGTGAATGTCCCGCTGCACGCCTGTGAGCATTTCTACATCGTGACCGAAGGCATCGACGGTCTGACGCAACTGCCGGTGCTGCGGGTGCCGGATGAATGCGCCTATTACAAGGAAGATGCCGGTAAAATCCTGCTGGGTGCGTTTGAACCCAACGCCAAACCATGGGGCATGGCGGGCATCCCCGACAGCTTTGAATTCGACCAGCTGCCCGAGGATTTCGACCATTTTGAGCCGATCCTAGAAGCGGCCTGTAACCGGATGCCGATGCTGGCCGAGGCGGGTATTCACACCTTCTTCAATGGCCCGGAGTCCTTCACCCCCGACGACGCCTATCACCTGGGTCTGGCGCCCGAGATGGACAATGTCTGGGTCGCGGCGGGTTTCAACTCGATCGGTATCCAATCTGCTGGTGGCGCGGGCATGGCGCTGGCCGAGTGGATGGACAGCGGCGAGAAACCGTTTGATCTGGGTGATGTGGATATCGGCCGGATGCAGCCCTTCCAGGGCAACAAGAGATACCTGTTCGAGCGCTCGAAAGAGACGCTGGGTCTGCTTTACGCCGATCACTTCCCTTACCTGCAAAAAGCGACCGCGCGCGGGGTGCGCCGCACGCCGTTCCACCATCATCTGCTGGAGCAGGGTGCCGTAATGGGCGAACTCGCCGGTTGGGAACGCGCCAACTGGTTCGCCAATGAAGGGCAGGAGCGCGAATACCAGTACAGCTGGAAGCGCCAAAATTGGTTCGAGAACTCGGCGGCGGAACACCGTGCGGTCCGCGAAAATGTCGGCATGTATGACATGTCGTCCTTCGGCAAGATCCGCGTTGAAGGGCCGGATGCCGAGAAGTTCATGAACTATATCGGCGGTGGCGACTATTCGGTGCCCAATGGCAAGATCGTCTATACCCAGTTCCTGAACCGCACCGGCGGGATTGAGGCGGACGTGACCGTCACCCGCCTGACCGAAACCGCCTATCTGGTGGTCACACCGGCGGCAACGCGTCTGGCTGACCAGACCTGGATGATGCGCCACGCAGGCAATTTCAACGTGGTCATCACTGACGTAACCGCGGGCGAAGGGGTTCTGGCCATCATGGGCCCGAACACGCGCGTGCTGCTTGAGAAGGTCTCGCCCAACGACTTCTCGAATGCGACCAATCCGTTCGGTACCGCGCAGGAGATCGAACTTGGCATGGGCCTCGCCCGGGCCCACCGTGTGACCTATGTGGGTGAGCTTGGGTGGGAGATTTATGTCTCGTCTGACATGGCTGGCCACGCGTTCGAAACTCTGCACGAGGCGGGGCAGGACATGGGCTTGAAGCTGTGCGGGATGCACATGATGGACAGCTGCCGGATCGAGAAGGGCTTCCGCCATTTCGGCCACGACATCACCTGCGAAGATCACGTGGTCGATGCCGGGCTGGGCTTTGCGGTCAAGGTCGACAAGGGTAGCGACTTCATCGGTCGCGAGGCGGTGATTGCACGCAAGGAAAGCGGACCTAAGAACCGTCTGGTTCAGTTCAAACTGACCGACGCCGAGCCGCTGCTGTTCCACAACGAGCCGATCATCCGGGATGGTGAATATGTGGGTTATCTGAGCTCGGGCAACTATGGTCACACGCTGGGCGGTGCCATTGGTCTGGGCTACGTGCCGTGCGAGGGCGAAAAGGCGGCGGATGTGCTGGCCTCGACCTATGAGATCGACGTCTGTGGTGTGAAGGTTAAGGCCGAGGCATCGCTGAAGCCGATGTACGACCCGAAATCGGAACGCGTCAAAGTATAATCAAATTGTCGGGGCGCTGCGGCGCCCCGGCTCTTTTCGTGGGGTCACAATTGACGACCGCGACGTATCAGAATTCCTGATGGCCTGCTTCACAGTTTTCGTAGTTCCCAACTAGGTCTGATTTGCCGTAGAGAGGCTCGATATCAATCGGAGACCCGCCGTGGCAGATACCCCCGTCCCACCGAACAGAGAAGATACGCCCAAAGGGTTGGCATTGGCCGTGACGGCCTATGTCCTGTGGGGCTTTCTGCCGCTTTACATGAAGGCGATGTCTCATGTGGGGCCGATCGAGCTCGTGTCGCACCGCGTCATCTGGTCGGTTCCGGTGGCAGGCCTGCTGCTGGTGGCCTTGGGGCGCACACGGGATTTGAAAGCGGCATTGGCGAACCCAAAGATGCTGGGGATGGCTTGCATCACGGCCGCTCTTATTTCGGTGAACTGGGCGATTTATGTGTGGGCGATTGCCAATGACCGGGCGTTGGATGCGGCGCTGGGCTATTACATCAACCCGCTGTTCAGTATCGCTCTGGGCGCGGTTCTGCTGAGGGAGCCGTTGACGAAAATCCAACTTGCGGCAGTTGCAATTGCGGCGCTGGGTGTACTGGTTCTGGTTATCGAAGCTGGAAGCTTGCCGTGGCCTGCGCTGGGGCTGATGGTCAGTTGGGGGTTCTACGCGTTTTTCAAACGGTCGCTGCCGATTGGCCCAAATCAGGGGTTCTTGCTTGAGGTTCTGATCTTGCTGATCCCGGCGCTGATGTATGTCACGTGGCTGGGCGTTCAGGGCACGGGGCATTTCGGCGTTGGGGCCTCGGATACCATGCTGCTGGCCTGTGCGGGCGTTGTCACGGCGGTGCCGCTGCTGGTTTACGCCAACGGGGCGAAATTGGTGCGGCTTTCGACCATGGGAATCCTGCAATACATCGCGCCGACCATGATATTCATTACCGCGATCACTGTGTTCGGCGAACATATTGACCGGGGTCGTATGATCGCGTTTCCGCTGATCTGGACGGCGCTGGTGGTGTACTCGATTCCGATGATCCGGCAGATGCGGTCTCAGGCCTGACGTAACAGGCGGGCGGCTGCTTCGGCCCAGATTGCATAAGTTTTCGGGCTGGGGTGATAGCCGTCCGGCGCGGCCAGGGCCGGGTCTTCGGGTAAGTCCAGTTGCAGATGCTTTGCCTGTGGAAAGCGGGTTGCGACCTGCTGCAAACCACGATCCAGGCGTGCGGCCTGACGCCCCAGAACCCAGGCCAGCGGCTGCGGCAGGGCCGGGAACAGGTGCATCTGCGGCACAGCCGTGACCACCAACCGCCGCACGCCCAGTGTACCGGTCAAAAGCTCCAGCAATTGGGTTTGGCGGTTGATGAACCGCTGACGCGTCACGCCGCGTGTCACGTCATTCACGCCGAGCGCAGTGATCGCCATATCGAACTGGCCGTTCAGGCAGCATAGCCGGTCAATCGTGTCTTGTGTTGTGTGCCCGGTGGTTGCCTCAAGCTGCCATTCGACTGTGTAGTGCTTGGCGAGTTGTGTCACGAGGTATCCTGACAACGCTTGCGCCTGTGTCCCCGCGCCGACCCCTGCGGCGGAACTGTCGCCTGCGATCAGAAGACGCCGCCGCGGCCCTCGTCCCGCGCGTCCTTCACGTGGACCGATGGGCTCCGGCAGCATCTGGGCGTTGCGACGTACTGACAGGCCCTGGGCTGCCAGAACCGGCAGTAATGGCACGCGCAACAGCTGATCGGCAGCAACAGGCATGGTCAGCTGAGCGCGTTCTTGTATTCAAGGAATCGCGGGTCGGTCATGACGCGCGCCATCATCGCCTCGCGCAGGGCCCCAATGGTTTTGTAGGGGCGCATGACGACTTCGAATTCCTGAATCAGCCCCTCATCGTTCAGCGTGATCAGATCCACCCCCACGGCGTCCAGATCGCCGACCTTGCACTGGAACTCCAACGCCCAGTCCTTGCCGTCGCCCATAACACGGCGATAGCGGAAGTCCGAGAACACTTGCCCAACATGGCCCAGCACAGCCGCCACCGGTGCGCGACCAGTCCAGGTGCTGTAATAGGTGGGCGGGGAAAAGCGCACGTCCTCGGCCAGCAATCCGTGGATCAGGCTCTCATCGCCCTTGGTGACCACCTCCTGCATGCGTTCGATTGTGGGGTGCATGGGTTCTCCTCTTCGCTTTGGGGGTAGAGTTGCTGAACCGTTCCGTTCAGGCAAGCGCGACGTTGCGGGAGGTCGCGCGCTGCGATAGGCAGGCGCGCATGAGCGAGACCTATGATCCCCCGAAGACTCCTCTGGACGTTCTGTATGAGGACGCACAGTTGATTGTGGTGAACAAGCCCTCGGGGCTGTTGTCGGTGCCCGGGCGAGGCGAGCATCTGGCCGATTGTCTGCTGAGCCGGGTGCAGGCGGCATTTCCACAGGCGTTGCTGGTGCACAGGCTGGATCGGGATACCTCGGGCGTCATGGTCTTTGCCCAGACCCCCCATGCGCAGCGCCATCTGAGCATGCAGTTTGAGAACCGCCAGACCCGCAAAACCTATGTGGCGCGTGTCTGGGGGCGGGTTGAGGAAAAGACGGGAACGGTCGATCTGCCGCTGATCGTGGACTGGCCCAATCGGCCGCGTCAGATGGTGTGTCATGAGACCGGCAAGCCCGCCGTAACCGACTGGCGTGTCATGAAGCACGAAGGCGACACGACGCGGGTGCGCCTGCTCCCCAAGACCGGTCGGTCGCATCAGTTGCGGGTTCATATGTTGGCGCTGGGCCACCCGATATTGGGTGACCCGTTCTATGCCGAAGGTGCGGCGCGGGAGTTCCCGCGCCTGATGCTGCATTCCGAGGAATTGCGCCTGAAGAACCCCGAAGGCGGGGTTTCGATGAAGTTCCGCGCCAAGGCGGATTTCTGACCCTCAGGCGGTGCTGGTCCACAGCATTTTCAGATTGCCCAGCGAAAACCGTCTGCGACGTTTGCGCGGGGCGCAGGGCTGACGAGCGGCCATGATCTCGCGTTCGATCTCAAAGCTGCGCAGGGTGTGATCCTGCGCCCAGGGACCCAGTTTCAGGGTCATCATCACGTGATTGTCGAGGCTTGGCATCGGTGATCTCCTTTTCGTCTGAGCTCAAGTCTCGCCCATCACTCCTGACAGCACCTTGTCAGGGGGGTGTGCTAGAGTGTCAGCAGATGAACCCGGAGAAACCCATGCGCCGTTCCACCCGCCTGTTTGAGATCATCCAGATTCTGCGCGCTGCCGAGGCGCCGGTCACGGCTGAAAGGCTGGCCGAAAAGCTCGAGGTGTCCGCGCGCACGGTCTATCGCGATATCGCCGCCCTGCAGGCGCAGCGCACCCCGATCGAGGGCGAGGCCGGTGTCGGGTACCTGATGCGGCGCGGCTATGACCTGCCGCCGCTAAATTTCGATGCCGAAGAGGTCGAGGCCCTATGGGTCGGCTTGTCGATGCTGGCGCGCACCGGTGACAGCACCTTGCAGCAGGCCGCCGACCGGGTGTGTCGAAAGATCGAAGCCTTGCGTGTGCCGACCGACTGGTTGCAGGTCGCCCCGTGGGGGGCACCCATGGATGATCCCGAAAAAGGCTGCGTTCCGGTGGTGAATTATCGCGAGGCGATCAGAGACGAGCGCAAGATCCGCATCACCTATGTAAACGCCGAAGGAGATCGGACCGACCGGACTGTTCGCCCCGTGGCGCTGATTTATCACATCGAATGCACCATGCTGGTCGCCTGGTGCGAGCTGCGCAACGGGTTCCGCCATTTCCGCACCGACCGTATCTGGGCGTGCGAACTGACCGAGGATCACTTTTACGGGCAGGGAGAACCTCTGCGTGCGATCTGGCAGGAGCAGAACCCCTGGGAGGGTTCAGAAAGGGTGTCCTAAGTGGCGGGTATTCGCCGATTTCACCAGATTGTTGCTTGAGAACACCTGCAGGCAGCGTGATAAACTGCGCCTAACGATACGCGCCTGATAAACAGGCGCCGGAGCAGAAGGTGATATCATGACGATTTCCAAATTTGTTTTGTCCGCCGGGCTGAGCTCGGCCCTGTTTCTGGGGGCCTGTACAGATCCCGGCACGCTAAACCTGCCGTCCGACCCCAATCAAAACGCCAAACAGGGTGCGCTTTTGGGCGGTCTGGTCGGGGCTGGTGTTGGTGCGATCGCCAATAACTCGAACCCGGGTCTGGGTGCGTTGGCCGGGGCTGCTGTCGGTGCCGCCGGTGGCGGTCTGATCGGCAACCAGTTGGACAGGCAAGCGGCGGAACTGCGTCAACAACTGGCCAATCAAGGCATCACGGTCACCAATGCGGGCGACCGGCTGATCGTGACTGTGCCGAACGATATTTCCTTTGATACTGACAGCGCGACCGTGCGCCCGGCGCTGCGGGCGGATCTTGCGCGAGTTGGGCAGAACCTCGTGAATTATCCCAATTCGAACGTTCAGGTTGTCGGTCATACCGACAGCGATGGCGAGGCGTCCTACAATCAGGCCCTGTCCGAGCGCCGCGCCCAATCCGTGGCGGACATCTTGCAAGCCAATGGCGTCAGCAGTGCCCGGATCAGCACGATTGGCCTGGGTGAAAACCGACCCGCCGCGTCGAACCTGACACCCGAGGGCAAAGCCCGAAACCGTCGGGTTGATATCGAGATCATCCCGAACGGTAGCGTCTAATGCGATAGGGCACCCGCGGGTGCCCTTTTTCGCACATTGACTGCGCGTCAACTGGGCTTTGGCGCGCGCGGGCTTTGGGCTAGCTATTGGGAAACACCATGACGGAGTTTCCCAATGTCCGAACCGATCCTGTTGAGCCTCTCTGGTTCGTTGCGCCAAAGTGCCACTAATCGCAAACTGCTGCGCGAAGCGGCGCGGCTGTTCAACCCCGGCACTCATATCGAGGCCGATCTGAACCTGCCGCTCTATGACGGTGATCTGGAAGATGGCGAAGGTATTCCTCAGGCGGTCCAAACGCTGGCCGATCAGATCGCGCAGGCCCATGCGGTGATCATTTCCACCCCGGAATACAACAAGGGTCCGTCGGGTGTGCTGAAAAATGCGCTGGACTGGGTCAGCCGGACTGATGGTCGCCCTTGGGCCGAGAAGCCGGTTGCCGTGATGTCGGCTGCCGCTGGCCGCGCGGGTGGGGAGCGCGCGCAGATGGTCTTGCGCAGCTATATGGTACCGTTTCAACCGCGCATCCTACAGGGACCAGAAATCCACTTGGCGAACAGTTCCAACGAGTTCGACGAGCAGGGAAAACTCTCCAGCGACCGCTATGAAAGCAGCCTGCGCGTTCTGATGGAGAAACTGCGTGTTGAGGCGGGGTTCTAAAGCTTGTTGGTACGGAGCGGGCTGACTAATCTTTAGTTATGGCAAAGGAAACTCAGACCGACGTTGTAGACCCGGCTCGCGCCGCCGCGTTGCAGGTGGCGTTGGGGCATTCCGTGACGGTCGAGGCTGGTGCCCCGCTGCCGCCGTTCTTTCATCAGCTCTATTTTTGGTCGCCACAACCACCGGATCAATTAGGCCGCGATGGGCACCCGAAGGTCGGGGGCGATCTGATCCCCGATTTGGGCCTACCCCGCCGCATGTGGGCGGGTGGGCGTCTGCACTTCAACACACCTCTGATTGCTGGGAGGGCTGCCGAGCGGCGTTCGGTCTGTGAAAAAGCCATCTCAAAAACCGGACGTTCCGGACCGTTGGGGTTTGTCACTCTGCGCCACGAGATTTGGCAGGGTAAGACACTGTGCCTGACCGAGTGGCAGGATCTGGTCTACCGCCAGGACCCTTCACCCGACGAAGTTAAACCGGTTCCGCCCCCGGCGCGCGCTGACGAGGTAGAAAGTCGTGATGTCGCCTTCGATACAACATTGCTTTTCCGCTATTCGGCACTGACCTTCAACGGACACCGCATTCACTATGATCTGGACTATGCCCGCCACGTCGAAGGCTATGCCGGGCTGGTCGTACACGGCCCGCTTCTGGCGCAACACCTGATGCTATTTGCGGAAGAGGTGATGGGGCCTTTGGCGCAATTCTCGTTTCGGGCAACTGCACCGCTGATGCATTATGAGACTGCTACGCTGTGTCGAAACGGGAAAATCCTCTGGGTACGTGGACCGGATGGCCGTCAATGCATGGTGGCTGACGCGTCACTCTAGGCGTTTCTGCATTGTGATGGAGGTTGTTCGGTCATAGCCGGCATGGGCTGTCTCGCCCGTTTTCACGAATCCCAATTTGGCAAAGATAGTATGGTTCTCGACCAGTTCGATCCGTGTTTGCAATTCCAGCGCGACGTGTCCCAGTGACCGCGCCCGTGTCTCGGCCAAATCCACCAGAGTCTGCGCCAGACCCTGCCAACGTCGCGAGCGGGCGACAGCGAGTTTACTCAGATACAGACAGTCTGGCTTGGGGGTCAGAAAGACGACCGCTGCAGCAGGATCGCCAATGATCCAAACCTCTCCGCTGCAGGTTTGCTGACGCAGGTCGTCCTCGGTCAGCCGATGCATTGAGGAAGGGGGATCAATGCAACCATCCATGAATGCAAAACTCTCGCGGATCAGTCGTAGGACTTCAGGCAGGGCAGGGCTGTCCGCGAACAGTTGCACGGGTGTTTCAGAAGAGTATGTCACAAAGACGCCTCGGGCCGGAAATCCTCGGGGATCGTATCGCGCCCGTCCAGCATCAGATCGGCCATGACCTCGGCCACTTTCGGGGCCATGCCAAAGCCGATCTTGAACCCGCCATTGGCGATGAATTGCCCCTGATGCAACGGATGCGTACCCAGCATCGGGGCACGGCTCTTGCTGCGGGGGCGCACGCCGGCCCACCGTTCAATCACCTCGGCACCGTGCAGCACCGGCACGGCCCTGGTGGCACGGTCCAGCAGGTCGTCCAGCGCGGCATCTGTGCTGGATGGGTCGTCATAGTCCCGTTCCGAGGTCGATCCGATCGCCAGCGTGCCATCGGCATGGGGTACGATATGGATCGCATCGGCAAACAGTTGCGGGACTTCACCCGCATCAAAGCGCAGCAGCGCGGCCTGTCCCTTGACGCCATTGCCAACGGTTTTGCCAAATGCCTGGCTCAGTTCCTGCAACCCTGCCAGACCGGTGGCATGAACGACCTGACCTTGATCCGGCGCGTCTGTCACTACGTCCACTCCCATCACTGCCAATGCCGACACCAGCGCGGCGCAGGCGCGGCGGGGGTGCATCCGCGCGGTCAGAGTGTCGTGGATCACAAAACCGGTCGGGCTGGGCGGGCACCATGACCCGAGCGCCTCGGTCTCGACCACCCGCCATTCGGCACGACCCTGCCACAGCTCGACAGCAGTTTCTGCCCGGGCATGGGCAAGCTCCAGCGTGCGGGCATCGGCGATGGGCTGCAACCGGCCCAGACGCGCATAGCCGGGCGAAACGCCGCCGGTCGCCTCGACCTGTTTCCAGAACGGTTCGGCCATGATCAGGCTGTCGAACTGAAAAGCCTTCTTGGCGTTCCAGTTCTCGGGCACATGCGGGGCAAGGGCACCGACCAGCCCGTTGCTGGAGCCTGAGCCGGGGCCGAAGGGGTCGACAACCTGCACCTTGGCGCCTCGCCGGGCGCAGGTCCACGCGATGGACAGGCCAAATATGCCCGCGCCGCGCACCGTTACATCGACCATTGCCATTCCCCTTTTCCTTGTTCAGTGTCGCGCCGCTTAGCTACAGGATTCCCCGATGGCAGACCAGCGCGCTGAACTGACATGGACCGAGGATCAGATCCCGGTTTCGGACCGTTTCGACGATCCGTATTTCTCGCTGCAAAACGGGCTGGAAGAGACGCGGCACGTGTTTCTGGCGGGCAATGACCTGCCCGCACGGTTTGCGCCGGGGTTTCGTATTGCCGAGTTGGGATTCGGCACTGGTCTGAACATGCTGACCGTGTGGTCCGAGTGGGAAAAGTCGGGCCAGACCTCACCCCTGACCTTTACCAGTTTCGAGGCCTTCCCGATGGTGCCCGAGGACATGGCGCGCGCGCTGGCGGCCTTCCCCGAGCTTGCGCCTTGGGCCGACCGTTTTCTGGCCCAGTGGCGGGGCGGCGCATGTGATCTGGGCACTCTGCATCTTGAGGTGATCGAAGGCGATGCGCGTCAGACATTGCCTGCATGGATAGGCGAGGCCGATGCCTGGTTTCTGGACGGGTTTTCTCCGGCCAAGAACCCCGAGCTTTGGGGCGCGGACCTGATGCAGCAAGTCGCCGGTCAAACGGCCAAGGGCGGCACGGCAGCCACCTACACCGCCGCCGGGTTTGTGCGACGCGGGCTGGAAGAGGCGGGTTTCACCGTCACCCGCACCCCAGGTTATGGCCGCAAACGGCATATGACCCAGGCGATCCGGAAATGACCCAACAGAACAACACCCGCGCCGGCATTGCGCTGATGATCGCGGCGACGGTTGTATTTGCCCTGCAGGACGGTATCTCACGCCATCTGGCGGGAACCTACAACACCTACATGGTCGTGATGATCCGCTATTGGTTCTTCGCCGCCTTTGTCATTGCTTTGGCGGCGCGGTCCCCCGGAGGGCTGGTGGCTGCCACTCGGACCAGCCAAGTAGGGCTACAGGTGTTCCGTGGCGTCTTGCTGGCGGCCGAGATTTGCGTCGCCGTCTATGCATTTACCGTTCTAGGTCTGATAGACAGCATGGCGGTGTTCATCTGTTACCCGCTGCTGGTCGCGGCGCTCAGCGGACCGGTGCTGGGCGAGCAGGTCGGTTGGCGGCGCTGGGTGGCGATCGGCGTGGGCTGCATTGGGGTGCTAATCATTCTGCAACCCGGCGTGGGTGTGTTCAACCCTTGGGCCATCCTGCCCCTGATGTCAGCACTGATGTTCGCGCTCTATGGCCTGCTGACCCGCTATGCCGCCCGCAAGGACAGCGCGGCCACAAGTTTTTTCTGGACCGGTGTTGCCGGGGCTGTGGCAATGACTCTGGTGGGGATGTGGTTCTGGGAACCTATGGCACGTGCGGATTGGGCGTGGATGGCGGTGCTTTCCGTCAGCGGCGTTCTGGGTCATTGGCTGCTGATCAAATGCTATGAAATGGCGGAGGCCAGCGCGGTTCAGCCGTTTGCCTATTTTCATCTGGTCTGGACCACCATCATAGGCATTTCAGTCTTTGGTGAGGCGTTGCGGCCCGCGGTTATTCTCGGGGCCGCTTTGGTTGTGACAGCAGGTCTTTTCACCCTATGGCGCGAACGACGCCAGGGTTGAGCCGATCAATTCCTGCGAAAACGGAACCGGCAGCGCGGGTTGGCCCAAGCGGGCACGATAGACCGGCAGGCTTTCCGCCACCCGCATCACGTAGTTGCGGGTTTCGCTGAAGGGGATGGTCTCGATCCAATCGACCACATCGATCTCACCGGCGCGGGGGTCACCGTATCGGTCCATCCACGAAATGGGACGGCGCGGCCCGGCGTTATAGCCCGCAGCCATCATCACCACATTGCCGTTGAAATCCGCAGCCAGACCCGAGAGGTAATTCGCCCCCAGTTTGGCGTTGTATTGCCAGTCCGAGGTCAGTTTCAACGTTTTGTGTCCGCCGAGAATGCCCAGTTCCTTGGCTACCAGCTTGGCTGTGGCTGGCATCACCTGCATCAATCCGCGTGCGCCTGCGCCGCTGACCACCACCGGGTCAAACTCACTTTCACGGCGGGCGATGGCCAGAGTCATTTCCTTGGCCATGGGCAGGCCCATATCGGCCACCGGATGCACCGGGTAGTAGGCAGCGGGCAGTACAACGCCGGTTTTGGCCGCACGCTTGGCGATCATCACGGCCAGATGCGGTTCCTTCAGCTCGATCACCAGATCGCCCAATTGCGTGGCTTGCACCTGGTCAAGCTCTTCAACCAGATGCGTCAGGAAGCGTTCAGACAGATTGTTTTCGCCTGCACGCAGCAACAGCAGCCCGGCCTCCAACACACTGGAATTGGCAAAATCAGCTTGCTTCCAATGCGGTGCCCGGCGTGGATTTGCCAGTTCGCCGTCGAAAGGGCGTCCGATCCTTTCGGCGGCCAACAAACCATAGAACGAGGTCTGGTAGTCCGCACCTACCGCATAAGCGTCGTAAGCCTTGTCGGCATCCCCTTGCGCCGCATAGGCCCGGCCCAACCAATAGCCGCCGCGCCCTTTTGAGATCGGAGATTCCACCGCGCCCGAAAAGTTCTGGAAATGCCGTACTGCCGTGTTTGGGTCATTCAGCTTGCGCAGCGCAAGGAACCCCGCCAGCCACTCGAGATCCGCATAGGCATACCCCATCTCGGGGGTCATATGGTGATTGGCTGCAATCTGATAGGCTCGGCTGGCATCGCCGTTGCGCATCTCAAGCCGCGCCAAACGGCGGCGTCCTTCGGCCCATTTGTCCGGCTCGCCCAGCGCATCCGGCCCGGTCGAGCGTGCCAGCATAAGGTCGATCGCGCTGTCGTCCAGTTCCTTCTTGTCACGCCAGACGAAACGGTCAAAGGCCAGCCCGGGAGACCCTGCCAGAGACTCCGGAACTGCAGCAACCTTGCCATCCACACCGGGTTGGCGCTTTTGCAGGGCAATCCGCGCTTCGGCCAGCTTACGCTGATCGGTGCTGACCAGTGACAGCATCTGTCCGGCGCTGACAAGGTGCCCATCCCACAGCATTCGGTCCAGCCGAGCGGCGTGATGGGGTTTCAGCAGCTTGCCGAAGTTCTCTAGGTAGTCCTTTTGCAGCCCGGATCCCATCGGCATTGTGCGCCAAGCGGCGACGATGTCGGCCTCGGCGTCACCCTGTCGTCCCATCGCCATCAGCGCTACAGCGTAGTTCAGTGCGCCCTCAGCTGTTTGCGGTGGATTGCCAGCGTAGAATTTCAGCACCCGATCGGGATCGGCTCCGGTAAAGGCGGGCTCGCTTTTACGACGCAGCCATGCCAACCCCGGCCAGTCCGGTCGGCGATCCAGAAACACCAGCACGTCGCCCGAGCTGCCAAAGCCCTGCCGCAGCCAGTGCCAGACGATGATGTCACGCGTGACGGACCCGCGGTTGCCCGACACGCGCAGGGCGGAATTCCAGTCGCCCTTGCGCATTTCGTTCATCCCGGCGCGCAGATCGCCGACGGCATCGGCTTGCGCCTGCCCAATTGACCCCAGAGTCACCGCTATCAAAAGCGCCAGAACGCGTGTCATGCCTTGCATTTCCCAACCAACCAAGGATACAGCCACTCAGGATAAACCTTGCGCCGCCGGGATCAACTCACATCGCGACGATTGTGATGGCCCGTGGCGTAAAAATTGCTAACCGCACACCAAGGAGCGTGTCATGTTCAAAGGCTCGATGCCAGCCCTCGTCACCCCGTTCACAAACGGCGAGTTGGACCTGAAGACGCTCAAACACTTGGTGGAATGGCAGATTCAGGAAGGCTCGACCGGGTTGGTTCCCGTGGGCACCACCGGTGAAAGCCCGACGCTTAGCCATGAAGAACACGAAACCGTGGTGGAAGAGGTCGTCAAGGCCGCCGCTGGTCGTGTGCCGGTTATTGCAGGTGCGGGCTCGAACAACACGGTTGAAGCGATCCGCTTCGTGCGATTCGCGGAACGGATCGGCGCGGATGCGGCGCTGGTTGTGACGCCGTATTACAACAAGCCCACCCAAAAGGGCCTGATCGCGCATTTCCGCGCGTTGCACGACTGCGCCGACATTCCGATCATCATCTACAATATCCCCGGCCGGTCGGTCATCGACATGACCCCCGCAACGATGGGAGAGCTGGCCAAGCTGCCGCGTATTGTCGGCGTCAAGGACGCCACCGGTGATTTGGCGCGTGTCAGCCAGCAGCGTGCGTCCTGCGGGCCGGACTTCTGCCAGCTGTCGGGCGAGGATGCGACTGCGCTGGGCTTCAACGCGCATGGTGGCGTTGGCTGCATCTCGGTCACCGCAAACGTGGCGCCGAAACTGTGCGCCGAGTTCCAGCAGGCAACGCTGGCGGGCGACTATGCCAAGGCGCTGGCCTATCAGGATCGCCTGATGCCCCTGCACGAGGCGATCTTTATCGAGCCGGGTCTGGTGGGTGCGAAATACGCGCTCAGCAAGATGGGCCTGTGCAGTGAAGAGGTCCGTTCGCCGCTTACACCGCTGGAAGACAGCACCAAGACCGCCATCGACGCGGCGATGGCGCATGCGGGTCTGATCTGACTTTTTAGAAAATCAAAATGGATGGGCGACCTCTGATCCCAGATGGCCGCCCATTTTCTTTTTAGGCTACGGTTAAACGCTTGCCGTAATACAGCCCTACTACGTGTTCCGCCTGCGCGAAGAACAGCCAGCGAGACACCACGACGCCGGTTAGATGCGACAACACGGCCAGCAGCGCAAAGAAATGTTTGATCGCAACACCCGAGACCGGGATCAGGATCAGCAGCAAGGGCAGCACAAACGCCAGACCAAAGGAAATAACCCTTAGTTTCTGCGCATGTTTGCGGCCCACCACGTGGACGAATTCACGTAGCAGATAGTTCGTTCCGGTATGCGGCGGCTCGAAGGCGCGAACGCTGCCCCGGCTTCCCAAACCGGTGGCGGTGCCCAGGTTGGTGCCGGATTGCGCCAATGCGCCATCGCCTTTGGCCCAATAAGCAAGCTGCACTGCGCCAGCGATAGCCAGCAGCCAAGGGGCCAGCGCCTCGGCTCCAGCCAATAGCGCGCCACCTGCGAGGCTGAAGGACAGGAACATCGCTGGCGTCAGGTTCATGTTCCAGCGCGGGATGGTCTTGAGCTGGGTGTAGATCATTGAGGTGGTAAACACGGTGGCCAGACTGAGCAGTGCACCAATCCAACCCAGTATCGTCCAGTGACTGCCTGCGAATACGGCACCCAGCGCGTAAAGTCCCATGACGATGAGTGCGGCAACCGCGCAGACCCCTTCGCGGCTGAGCCAGCTGGATTTCCATTGGCTGAAGGCCTTCCAGGCGCGTTCTGGGTGGCCAAGGTGGAAGGTTGAAGCCAGCAAACCGCCCACCGCCAGTGCATAGGCGATGACGTAGAAAACGAAAGCGACGAAACCGGTTACCGCAGGTTGGCCGAGGCCGAGGAAAAACAGCAACCCAAAGCCCAAGCCGGAACAGGTCGTGAAGATGATGACAGAAGGGGCCGGGTGCATCAGAGCTTCTCCAGAGTTTTATCGAGCCAGCCAAGGAACCCTTTGGGCTCTTCGGCGACAGGGGCAAGTAGAGGTGCCAGAATGTCGATCTGGTCCTCGATCTGATCCTTGGGTCGCGGCGGCAGGTATTTGTTGACGGGTTTTGTGCCCATCTCAGGCATCAGGTCCATGCCCTCACGCTCGGCCACAAGTTTGCTGACATCACTGTCCGGGTCGCCAAGATCACCGAAATGCCGAGCGCCGGCGGGGCAGGTGCGCACGCAGGAGGGCACGCGATCCACCTCGGGCAGGTTCTCGTTGTAGATCCGGTCAACGCAGAGTGTGCATTTCTTCATCACACCTTCGGCCACGTCCAGTTCACGTGCGCCGTAGGGGCAGGACCATGCACACAACCCGCAACCGATACAGTCGCTTTCATTGACCAGTACGATGCCGTCCTCGACCCGTTTGTAGCTGGCCCCTGTGGGGCAGACGGTGACGCAGGGGGCGTCCTCGCAATGCAGACAGGATTTGGGGAAGTGGATCAGTTGGGCATGGCCTTCGGCCGGTGTGACCTCGTAGGAATGTACGCGGTTCAGGAAGGTGCCCGAAGGGTTGGCGCCATAGGCATCCTGATCCGACAACGGCGCGCCGTAGTTCTCGGTGTTCCAGCCTTTGCACGAGATCACGCAGGCGTGGCAGCCAACACAGGTGTCGAGGTCGATGACTAGACCCATCTTGCGTTCTGTGGATTGAGGGAGTTGAGTCATTTGCCTACCTTCCACGCCAGATCTTTCGGGCCGGTGCCAACGGGTGAATTGATCGGACCAAATTCGGGCTGGCTTTCCGCGTCACTTGGGGCCTCGGCCTTTTCGATTTTCACTTTCAGGTCGAACCATGCAGCTTGCCCGGTGATCGGGTCAGAATTGGCCCAGCGTTGCCCGTCGCCCTTTGGCGGCAGCAGTTCGTGGATCAGGTGGTTCAGCAGGAAGCCCTTGGTCGCCTCTGGTGCGTCCTCTTGCAACGCCCATGCGCCTTTGCGTTTGCCGATGGCGTTCCATGTCCAGACGGTGTTTTCGTTCAGCGCTGCCATCTCCATCACCGGAACGGTGATTTCCCCGTGCGGAGAGGTAACCTTGGCCCAGTCTCCGTCTTGCAGCCCGTGTTCGCGCATCAGTTTGGTCGGGACATACAGCGGGTTGCGTCCGTGTAACTGGCGCAGCCACGCGTTCTGGGTGCCCCAGCTGTGATACATGGCCATCGGGCGCTGGGTCAGGGCGTTGACTGTGAAGCCCTCGTTGCCCTGCTGGTCGGTCTGATACCAGATTGGCAGCGGGTCCATTGTGTCCTTGATGCGTTGGCGCAGGTGTTCGGGCGGCTGGCGATCGCCATGCCCTTCGGCGGCCAGTTGGAACTTGCGCATCGGTTCCGAATAGAGCTGGAACAGGTAGGGTTGCGGGCTGTCATAAATCCCCATCCCCACGGCCCAGTCCTGATAGGCCGCGTTCCACGGTTTGTAATAATCCGCGCCTTCGGGAATGTGCGCGACATAGAAGCCACCGTTTTCGATATAGCGATTCAATTGGTCGGGGTTGACCTCTCCGCGCCCTTCCTTGTCACCGTTTTCACCCCGGAACCCGGCTAGCGGGCCAATGCCCGGCTTGCGCTGGTGGTTGACGATGTAATCGGCGTAATCCTTCCACTTGGGGGTGCCGTCCTCATTGGTGAAGCCGGGCAAGCTCATGCGGTTGGCCAGTTCGATCAGCACCGACTGGAAACCGCGCACGTCGCGGTCGGGTTCAACCACCGGCCAGCGAATGGCGTCGGCGGCGGCGTCGGCCTCGCAAATCGGGCGATCGAGCAGCGAGATACAGTCGTGCCGTTCAAGATATGTGGTGTCGGGCAGGATCAGGTCGGCGTAGGCCACCATTTCCGAGGAATAGGCGTCGGAGTAGATTATCTTTGGAATGACGTATTTGCCGTCCTCATTGCGGGCGGTCAGCATCTCCATCACACCCTTGGTGTTCATGGACGAATTCCACGACATGTTCGCCATATACATGAACAGCGTGTCGATCTTGTAGGGATCGCCCGCAGCAGCATTCGAGATCACCATATGCATCAGCCCGTGGGCGGACATCGGGTTTTCCCAGGTGAATGCTTTGTCGATGCGCTGCGGCGTGCCGCAGTCGTCGATCAGCAGGTCTTCGGGGCCGCGCACAAATCCTAGGTGTGGACCTTCCAGCGGACGACCGGGCCGACGGTCACCGTGGGGGCTGGGGTGTGCCTCGACTGGCTTGGGGTAGGGCGGTTTGAAGCGGAAACCACCGGGGACCTCGACCGTGCCCAGAAGGATTTGCAGCACATGCAGGGCCCGGCAAGTCTGGAAGCCGTTGGCATGGGCCGAAATCCCGCGCATAGCGTGGAAGCTGACCGGGCGACCGATCATTTTGGAATGCGTCTCACCCCGGAAGTCGGTCCATTCGTGGTCCAGCTCGATGGCTTCGTCAAAAGCAACGCGGGCGATCTCGGCGGCGATGGCGCGGATGCGTTTGGCGGGGATGCCGCAGCGGTCGGCGACAGCCTCGGGGGCGTGGTCGTCGGACAGGTACTTCTCGGCCATCAGATGGAAGACCGGGCGATGGGTGACGCCGTCTTTTTCGTAGGTGGCTGAGAGGTCCGGGCGGACGCCGGGTTTGTCAAATGCGGTGGGCTCGCCCGTTACGCGGTCGATGACCAGTGGCTTTCCGTCTTCGTCGCGTAGGAACAGACCGTTCTCAGGCCCCTCGGACGCATTCACAAGAACCGGCGCGTTGGTGTAGCGGCTGAGGTAATCCAGATCGATCTTGCCCGCCTTCATCAACACATGGATCAGTGACAGGATGAACAGACCATCGGTGCCGGGTGTGATCCCGACCCAGTCATCGGCGACAGCGTTATAGCCCGAGCGGATCGGATTCACCCCGATCACCCGCGCGCCGCGCGCCTTGATCTTTCCGATGCCCATCTTGATCGGGTTGCTGTCATGGTCTTCGGCCACGCCGAACAGCATGAACAGCTTCGTGTGCTCCCAATCGGGCTGGCCGAACTCCCAGAACGCACCGCCCATCGTGTAGATGCCGCCCGCCGCCATGTTGACGGAACAGAACCCGCCATGGGCCGCATAGTTCGGCGTGCCAAAATTTTGCGCCCAGAAAGAGGTGAAGCTCTGGCTTTGGTCGCGACCGGTAAAAAAGGCCAGTTTCTGCGGGGCGGTTTCGTGAAGCTCGTTCAACCAGCCGACGGCGGTGCTGATCGCCTCATCCCATTCGATCTCACGAAACTCACCCGATCCACGCGGACCCACGCGGCGCAGGGGTTTGCGCAAGCGGGACGGCGCGTTGACCTGCATGATGCCCGCCGACCCTTTGGCGCACAGAACGCCCTTGTTGACCGGGTGATCACGGTTGCCTTCGATATAGGCGACCTTGCCGTCCTTCATATGCACGTTGATGCCACAGCGACAGGCGCACATGTAACAGGTTGTGCGCCGGACCTCGTCCGAGACTTTGGGGCTGGTGTCGATCTTCGGTTGCTGGATGGTCATCTGGCGTCCTTCTGTCGGGGCAGCGTATCAGGTCAGGAATGTTATTCCGGCAAGGATAACTCCTGCAATAAAAAGAGTTTCTACGACGATAAGGGCGATTGCAGCGCCACCAACCGACAGGATCTGTTTCAGGTTGGTCTTCATGCCGACCGCCGCGATGGCGATCAGCAGCAACCAGCGCGATGTTTGGCTGAGCAGTTCCGAGATGAAGGGCGGGATCAGGCCGAATGAGTTGGCCGCAGCCAGAACCAGAAAGCCCACGACAAAGCTGGGCAGGATCGGGGGGCGTTTGCCTGCCTCGTCCATGTCGGTGACACCACGGATGATCAGCGAGGCGACCAGAACCACCGGTGCCAGCATCGCAACGCGGAACAGTTTCACCAATGTCGCGGTGTCGCCGGTCTGTTCTGAGATCGAGAAGCCTGCGCCAACCACCTGCGCGACGTCGTGGATCGTGCCGCCAAGGAACACGCCGCCTGCCACGTCGCTCATGCCAAGCGTGCGCACCAGAATGGGATAGGCGATCATTGCGATGGTCGACAGCACGGTGACGCCCAAAACGGTAAAGATCAGCCGTTCCTCGGATCGCTCATCCTTGGGCAGGATGGCGCTGATCGCCATCGCAGCGGATGCTCCGCAGATCGCAACCGATCCTGCGGTCAGGAAGGCAAAGCGCCATTTGTGGCCAAAGAACCGCGCGATCAGCAAGCCAAAGGCAATCGTTGCCAGAACTCCACCAACGACCAGCGCGATCAGATCCCAGCCCAGCCCCATCATCAGCGTCATCGAAACCCGCACGCCCAAAAGCGCAACGCCCAGACGCAGCAGCGATTTCGCGGCAAAGCCGATGCCGGGAACGGTTTTGCCCTCTTCCCCCATAAAGCTTAGCGCGATGCCCAGCAACAGCGCCATCAACATGGCGGGTGTGGCATAATGCTCGGACAGGAACTTGGCGGTCACGGCAACGGTCATCGCCACCAGCACGCCTGGAAACAGGGTGCGGATCGTCAGTGAGGCGTTTGCGCCAAAAAGAGACGTAAGTTCAGTCTTTGCCAGCATCTACCCGACATGCCTTCTTGAAAAAATTGCGGTTTCGGCGGGTGCGCCGCCAAGGGTTTTCGGTAGCCGGGTCAACGCGTCTCCGGCTTGGAATTGGCGTGTTGAGCCTGCACGGCCGTCACGGCGATCATGTGCAGAATGTCTTCGGAGGAACAGCCGCGCGACAGATCGTTAGCGGGCTTGGCCAAGCCCTGCAGCACCGGCCCGATCGCCTCGACCCCGCCGATACGCTGGGCGATCTTGTACCCAAGGTTTCCGGCATTCAGGCTGGGAAAGACAAAGACATTGGCCTCACCTTTCAGCGGCGAGTCCTTGGCCTTCTTGGCCGCAACCTCGGGCACAAAGGCCGCATCGAACTGCAACTCTCCGTCGATCAGAAGCGACGGGTCTTTTTCGCGCGCGATATGCGTGGCCTCGACGACCTTGGAGACCTTGGCATGTTCGGCGCTGCCCGAGGTGGAGAAGGACAGCATCGCAACGCGTGGGGTGTCACCTGTCAGGGTCTCGTAGGATGCGGCCGAGGCGCGGGCGATCTCGGCCATTTGCTGCGCGTCCGGGTCAACGACCAGACCGCAATCGGCAAAGATGTGGGCACCTTTGACCTCGTGATGTTCCTTGCAGAACAACATAAGAAAAAAGCTTGAGACCATTGCGGCATCCGGGGCCGTGCCAATGATCTGCAACGCGGCGCGCACGGTGTCGGATGTGGTTTCAACCGCGCCACCAACAGTGCCGTCTGCGAAGCCTTGCTGCACCAGCATGGCGGCATAGTTTAGCCGGTCCGTGATCTGTTGCTGCGCCTCTTCCAGCGTCATGCCCCGATGCTTGCGCCGCTCGTACAGCGCCTGCGCCAGTTCGGGTTTTAACTCAGAGTCAGCAGGATCGTGGATTTCGATCCGTTCGGGATCATAGCCCTCATGGGCCTGCAACAAGGCCGAAACCTCGGCCTTGTTGCCTATCAGGATGATCCGCGCGACGTTCTCTCTCACGGCCATGACCGCGCCTTCGACAATGCGGGGGTCATCGCCCTCGGACAGGGCGATGATCTTGTCAGAGGCGCTTGCCGTCCCGAGAATGGCGCGCAGAGGCTTCACGCGGATTAAACCCCGGCCTGTTGGTTCATGTCGTCGGCGCTGATACCGGCGACTTCGACGGGTTTTTTCATCGCGTCACGGCGGAAGGGCTCACCCAGTTCCTGGTTGATCATGGCTTCGATCAGGGTGGTGATGCCGTTCTTCTGGTCCTCGATGGCCTGGTTCAGGG
>NZ_JBQFQR010000017.1:0-99134 GCF_056536985.1 Ruegeria sp. CH8
ACCCTGAACTGAGCGTCGAGACCGAGAATGTCGACGTCGACAACTGTGCCCATCAGGTCCTGCTGAAACTCGAAAGCATGGGCCTGATTGCAGCGTCGTAAACTGGCGCCATAAACATGCTAAAGCCCTTGCATCGCGGGGGCTTTTTCTTTTTTCAAAGCTGAACTCATCCAAGGCGAACAACGAACAGGATGTGGGGTTCTCAGCGTTGCGTCCCTCCCGAATGGGAACCGTGGCAACGTAATGATGCAGAAAACCGAAATCGGAATGCTCTGCAGCCGCATAACCAAATACAAAATGGCTTCCAAATCACCGACTGTCCTGCGGGCCGTTCGGTTCGGGCGTATTTAGGGCCGGATCATCACCCGGCTTCAGGCAGATCGACCTGACCGCGCATGAGCACCTTGCCGCAGCCCGCGACCTTGATTCCGGTCATCGCATCCGCCGGACCAACGCGGGTGACAGTGGCCTGACCCGGCCTCCCCATATCGTGGCCCTGCTCGGCGATGAAGGTGTCTTTTGGCATCAACCCGTGTTTCCACAGATAGGCCGCCATTGCACCGGTGGCCGATCCGGTAAACGGGTCCTCGGGGGGACTGGGCGGCGCCATCAACAGGCGTGAGAACGTGTCGCCCGTATCGGTCGCACCTTTGAGTGTCACAAGGAAAGGTTCGGCCATATCTGATCCCGAAAACCCGGCCTTCTCAGTTATTTTTGGCAGCACGCTGACGTCCAGCTTTGCGGCGCGCAAGGCCCCATGATCGCGCAGAATGGTGACGCAGAAGGGTAGTCCGGTAGAGACAAATTGCGGCGGAGAAATGATAGCCTCTTCCGGCAGGCTGATGGCAGCGGCAACTAGGTCAGCAGGCACCATCGCACCAAATTGCGGCGCAACCTGCGTCATCTCGATCTCATCGCCGTTCAGGCGGATCGATACGACCCCGGCCCCGGTCTCAAGCGTCAACTCATCGCCCTGAAACAGGTCACGCGACCGCATCGCGGCCACGGTGGCGATTGTGGGGTGCCCGGCAAAGGGAATCTCGCGGCTGGCCAGGAAATAACGCACCCGAATATCTGCCACATCGGACGGTCCCGTAAACGTGCACTCAACCAGAGAAGTTTCGCGCACATAAGCCATGCAGACATCTTCGGAAAGCACGGCACCACCATGCACCACTGCGCACCCGTTGCCGCCAAAAGCGCGGTCGCTGAAGGCGTCTACCCAGTCAAAATCAAACCAGCTCATGTGTTGCGCCCTTTCGATATGCGAACCGCTACAGGTTCGCATATCTCGCCCGCGGGGCGGTAGATGTCACGTGGAAATCTTGTGGCTTAGTGCACGGCCACCGGTGAATAATCATGCTCGCGTGCGAGGTTGAAGGCCAGTTTGCGGTCGGCGACCAGCGCCAGTTGCTGACCATCAGAGTCGTGAACGGCGTAAAGCTGATCCAGATCACCCGCCTGTTCGCGTACTTCCCGAGGCAAATCAGCGACGTCGACAGCTTTCACATAGACGATCCGGTCGCCTTCGGCGTTCAGCTCAATCGGTGTATTCATTGCTCTTACCCCTTTCTTATATTGATCGTTTGCACCACGGTTTCGGGCACGGCGCGAGTCAGATCCACGTGCAGCAGACCGTTTTCCATGATCGCCTCGCCCACCTCGACACCGTCTGCCAGCACGAACATGCGCTGGAACTGACGCGCAGCAATGCCGCGGTGCAGGAAAATACGCCCCTCGCTGTCGTCGCGTTGACGGCCCCGGATCACCAGTTGGCGATCCTCGATGGTGATCGACAGATCCTCTTCCGCGAACCCGGCAACCGCCAAGGTGATGCGGTACGAAAAATCCGAGGTCTGTTCGATGTTATAGGGCGGGTACCCTTCGTTGCCAGCCTTTGCAGACCGTTCCAGAAGGCGTTCCAGCTGCTCGAACCCCAAAAGATGCGGGTATGAGCCAAGAGTAAGTTTCGACACGTATTTTCGTCCTTTTTTGTCAAAGCGACGTGTGGTGCGGCCCCGTTCTGGCAACCGCGTAGAATAGAATATGGGAATATGCAGGGATGTCCACAAGGTCTGGCCGGATAAAGCCTGACACACTATCTTGTTTGTTAAGCACCACAAAAGGCACTGAGTCGCACATGAACGCGCCCACCGATCTTTCGATGAAAACAGACGAGGTTTTGCGGGTTGAACTGGAGGTTTTCCGCCGCCAGCACCGTGATCTGGACGAGGCGATCGAGGCGCTGCAAGCCACCGGCACCGCCGATCAGTTGACAATCAAGCGGCTGAAAAAGCAGAAACTGCGGCTCAAGGACATCATACGCCTGATCGAAGATCGCCTGACCCCTGACATCATCGCCTGACGCATTGCCACGAAGTCGGATTTGGCTATAGTGCGCGCTCTCTCAGAAGGCAGGAAAGAAAGCGGATGAGCGACGTGAAAGTGGGGATTATCATGGGCAGCCAATCGGACTGGCCCACGATGAAAGAAGCCGCGAACATTCTGGATGAACTGGGCATTGCGTATGAGAAACGCATTGTCTCGGCGCACCGCACACCCGACCGTTTGTGGGACTATGGCAAGACCGCCGTTTCTCGCGGTCTGCATGTGATCATTGCCGGGGCCGGAGGGGCTGCGCATCTGCCGGGCATGATGGCCTCGAAAACCCGTGTGCCGGTGATTGGAGTTCCGGTTCAGACGCGAGCACTTTCTGGTGTCGATTCACTTTATTCCATCGTTCAGATGCCGAAAGGGTTTCCCGTTGCAACCATGGCGATTGGTTCAGCAGGAGGCGCGAATGCGGGCCTGATGGCTGCCGGGATTCTGGCCTTGCAAGACGATGCTCTGGCGCAGCGTTTAGACGCGTGGCGGGAGGCTCTGTCGGCCTCGATCCCCGAGGAGCCCATCGATGAGTGACATGCTGCAACCCGGCGCAAAGATCGGAATTCTGGGCGGTGGCCAGTTGGGTCGGATGCTGTCCGTGGCCGCGGCTCGTCTGGGATTTGTGACCCATATCTTTGAACCCTCCGCCAATCCGCCCGCCGGTCAGGTGTCCGACCGGGTGACTACTGCGGCCTATGACGATGCGAACGCCCTGCGCGCCTTTGCCGAGTCCGTCGACGTCATCACCTATGAGTTCGAAAACATCCCGACCGAGGCGCTGGATCTGCTGGAATCCCACTGCCCGATCCGGCCGGGACGCGAGGCATTGCGGGTCAGTCAGGACCGGCTGACCGAGAAGGGCTTTCTGCAGGGGCTAGGCCTGCAAACCGCGCCTTTTGCCGATATCACCGATTTGGACAGCCTGAACGCGGCGATTGAGCAGATTGGCACGCCCGCCATCTTGAAGACCCGTCGGTTCGGCTATGACGGCAAAGGACAGGCCCGGTTGCGTGGGCCTGAGGACGCCGAGGCAGCTCTGGCCGATATGGCGAGCGCGCCTGCGATCCTGGAAGGGTTCGTGGAGTTCAGCCACGAGGTTTCGATCATCGCCGCCCGTGGGCTGGACGGTCAGGTTGCCTGTTTCGACCCCGGCGAGAACGTGCACCGCGACGGTATCCTGCACACAACGGCAGTTCCAGCACGGCTACGTCCGGCACAACGTACGGATGCGGTGCTGCTGGCGGCCAATATCCTGAACGCGCTGGACTATGTGGGTGTTATGGGTGTTGAGCTATTCGTCACGCCCACCGGTCTGATCGTGAACGAGATTGCGCCTCGGGTGCATAACTCGGGTCATTGGACGCAGAACGGCTGTGCTGTGGATCAGTTCGAACAGCACATCCGCGCCGTGGCCGGGTGGCCGTTGGGTGACGGGCAACGGCATTCGGATGTGGTCATGGAGAACCTGATCGGCGACGACATGGATCGCGTCCCCGAACTGGCGCAGGAACGCGACGTGGCCCTGCATCTTTATGGTAAGCTAGAGGTTAAGGCCGGTCGCAAGATGGGGCATTTCAACCGTATCTCGCGGTGATCTAACCCAAAAAGCGCGCGGCGATATCCCCGGCCATGTAGCTGACCCGACCTGCTGCCAGAGTGGCGGCAACGCGGTGGGTTTCGGCATCCAGAATGACCAGATCGGCGCGCTGGCCCGAGGTCAGCGTCCCTCGGTCCTGCAGTCCCAGTACACGTGCAGGCCCCGAGGACACCAGCGCCCACGCTTCTGCCATATCGACCAACCCGGACTTGGCCAACATCAACGCGGCCCGTCTGGGGCTGGGGTAGTGATAGTCTGAGGCCAGCGCGTCGCAATACCCCATCGTGATCAGGTCCAGCGCACTGACATTGCCCTTGTGCGAGCCCCCACGCACCACGTTGGGCGAGCCCAGAATGATGTAGTCTCCGCAGGCACGCGCGGCTTCGGCGGCCTCAAGCGTTTCGGGGAATTCGGCGATCTGTGCCCCGCGTGCACGCCAGTCGGCACGGGTTTGTGCGGTGGCATCGTCATGGCTGCCCATGCGGACGCCCTGCTTGGCGAGATCCACACACAGCGCGTCCAGCGCCGCAGGCACCTCGGTCCGGCGGTCATGCATGGACAACAACAGTTCAAAGTGTTTCTCCGGGTTGCGCCCAGCCTTGAGCGCCTGCCCGGTCAGGCGTGGCGGCTTGCGCCGCTCGGCCAAACGGTCATGTGGCAGGTGGTCGTTGAACACTACATAGGGCACCTGCCATTCGGCAATCCGCTCGGGCAGACCAGCATAGTCATCCAGCATATGCGTCTCAAACCGAAGCTGAGGCATCAAGTCGGTCACGACGCGATCCTTGACCGAGGCAATCGCATCAAACACCTGCCCCGCGAATTCGGGGCCACGTACCCCACCCTCCCAACTGTGGAACTGGGCCAGCACGGCGGTGGTGATGCCATTCGCGGCCAGCTCGGCCTCGACCGAGAGGATACCCTCATCCATCTGCTTCATCGCCCCACGACGCGGCGCGATATGGCGTTCGAACCCGTCGCCATGCAGGTCGATAATACCTGGCAGAACGACATACCCTGACAAATCGACCTGACGTCCCGCGTGATCCGATTGGACGACGCCATCTGCGAAAGAAAGGTCCTCATGCACAAGACCCCGCTCCGGCAGGAGCACCTCTGCGCCGGTCAGGGTCAGATTTAGCGCAGTCATTGAGAAAGCTCCGACTCGGGCTCCGAGCAATCCTGCCCGATACAGATTTCATCGATGATATTCATAACCCCGTCCAGCCAGGTGATTTGGGGATCAAACTGTCCAT
The DNA here is from genome assembly GCF_056536985.1 of Ruegeria sp. CH8. Classification (NCBI taxonomy): domain Bacteria; kingdom Pseudomonadati; phylum Pseudomonadota; class Alphaproteobacteria; order Rhodobacterales; family Roseobacteraceae; genus Ruegeria; species Ruegeria sp. CH8. Next base: position 5,239 of record NZ_JBQFQR010000017.1, read on the forward strand.
ATTCGATGAAATGCAACGCCTGCGCCATCACACGGGGATTGTTCATCATAAAGGTGTGAGTCACCGGCAGGACGATATGGTCCTTCATCCCCTCGACTTTCGTGGTCTCAATCGAAACCTTGCCGTCGTCCCGACCATCGATCAGTGACGAAAACACCGGGTTCAACGAGTTCTCACCTGCAATCACACCCAGCTCGAAATCCACCGGAGGCAATTGACGTGGAATGCCTTCGGGACCGGTCCCCAGCGCCAGCCCGGCGGGTCCGTGCAACATACCGAACACCTCCCAGGCGCCTAGTTCGTCGACCAACTGGCTCCCCTGATTGGGCGGGCCAAGCATGACCACACGGCCCAGGTTTTCCGGATGGTGGTCCTGCAACCAATACCGCAGCAGGATGCCGCCCATCGAATGCGCCACCACATTTACGGTATCATCCCCGCAGCCTGCGAACGCGTCCGGCAAAGTCTGATTAGCCAGTTCAGGGATCGGCAAATCCGTTGAAGGATATCCGGGTCGCACCACGGTGTAGCCATGCGCCTGAAAAAGCTGCTCCATAACGGTGAACGAAGCCTCAGTCCGCGCAAGCCCGTGCAGCAACACCACGCATTTCGCGTGAACCACGGCGGGGACGAGGAACAGAAACAAGGCGAGCAGGTATCTCATAGCCGCCAGATAAGACCTAAGCGCAGGTGATGAAACCCCTAGCGTGGTTTCAGGCGCAGGACGGCCAGCGCGATGCCGCCCAGAACCAACGCTGCACCCATAACAAGACGCAGGCTGGCGGTTTCGCTAAGCAAGAGGACGCCACCGAGAATGGCAATGATTGGAACACTTAACTGCACCACAGCCGCTGTAGTAGGCGCAAGCTGCGGCAGGACGCGATACCAGAGCGCATAACCCATCCCCGACGTTACACCCCCAGAGATGGCAGCCAGCAAATAGCCCGAAGCGTTCATCTGCCAGTCTCCCCCGTTGGTCAAAAGCGCCAGTGCCGTGACCGGCAGCGCGACGATGAAATTGGCCGCTGTACCCGCCAAGGCGTCCGGTTCAGACCGCCCAACCAGCGAATAGATTGCCCAACCGACACCAGCAGCCGTCATCAGCACCGCACCTACAAGGTCAACCTGTTTCGCACCGGACGGCCAGAGCACATAGGTCAGCCCGGCCAGCGCAATTGCAGCACCGGCAATCTGGCGGGCGGTTGGGATGCTCCCTGTCATGGAGGTCACCGCAAACATGGTTATCTGCACCACGCCGAACAGGATCAACGCCCCCAGCCCGGCATCCAATGTCAGATAAGCCAGCGAGAACCCGATCATGTAGAGCGACAGTGCCCCTGCCCCCGCAATCCTGCGCCGATTGCGGAGCGGCAGGTACCCGGCCCTCGTCCAGACCAGAGCAGCCAGCACTACAGCCCCGGCCAGAACACGAACAACCGCGAACTCGGCGGGATCGCTGGCGCCGCTATCGATTGCCAGACGGTTCAGGATCGAATTCGCTGCAAAGGCGCACATGGTAAGGGCGGTGAGGAAGAACAGTCTCATATCAACCGCATAGCGGTTTCCCGAAGACTTGGACACTCACATTCCCGCGCGGCACGTGAAACACAGAAAAACGGGGCCTCCCGAAGGTGACCCCGTTCATATTTTAGTGGCATTTCCCTTTCGGCAGCCTGACCTTGCGGCCAAGCGCCTGTCGGGGCCGTCAGAATTCGCCGAGGCGAATTCGACGTGCTTACATCATGCCGCCCATGCCGCCCATGTCGGGCATGCCGCCTGCAGCAGGTGCATCTTTCTGCGGCTTGTCGGCAACCATTGCTTCGGTGGTGACCAGCAGGCCAGCAACCGATGCCGCATCTTCCAGAGCGGTACGGACAACTTTGGCCGGGTCGATCACGCCGAACGAGAACATGTCGCCATATTCTTCGGTCTGCGCGTTGAAGCCGAAGGCTGCGTCAGCGGATTCACGGACTTTGCCCGCAACAACCGCACCGTCAACACCTGCGTTCTCGGCGATCTGGCGCAGCGGCGCTTCGATTGCTTTACGAACGATGTTGATGCCTGCGTTCTGGTCAGCGTTTGCACCTTCCAAAGCTTCCAGTGCTTTACCGGCCTGAACCAGAGCAACACCACCGCCGACAACAACGCCTTCCTGAACGGCTGCGCGCGTTGCGTTCAGAGCATCGTCCACACGGTCTTTACGCTCTTTCACTTCAACTTCGGTCATGCCGCCGACGCGGATAACAGCAACACCGCCTGCCAGTTTGGCAACGCGCTCTTGCAGCTTCTCACGGTCGTAGTCCGACGAGGTTTCTTCGATCTGAGTGCGGATCTGAGCAACACGTGCTTCGATCTCGGCTTTCTCGCCAGCACCGTCGACGATGGTGGTTTCGTCTTTGGTGATTTCGATTTTCTTGGCGGTGCCCAGCATGTCCATGGTGACGGACTCAAGCTTCATGCCCAGATCTTCGCTGATGACCTGACCGCCGGTCAGGATCGCGATGTCCTGCAGCATGGCTTTACGGCGATCGCCGAAGCCCGGTGCTTTGACAGCAGCAATTTTCAGGCCGCCGCGCAGTTTGTTGACAACCAGAGTCGCCAGCGCTTCGCCTTCAACATCCTCAGCAATTATCAGCAGCGGCTTCTGCGACTGGATCACCTGCTCGAGCAGCGGAACCATCGGCTGCAGCGAGGACAGTTTCTTTTCGTGCAGCAGGATCATGCAGTCGTCGAGTTCTGCGATCATCTTGTCTGCGTTGGTGACGAAGTAAGGCGACAGGTAGCCACGGTCGAACTGCATACCTTCGACAACATCGGTCTCGGTTTCCAGACCTTTGTTTTCTTCGACGGTGATAACGCCTTCGTTGCCAACTTTCTGCATCGCGTCTGCGATCTGCTGACCAATTTCGGCTTCGCCGTTGGCCGAGATGGTGCCAACCTGAGCAACTTCTGCCGAGTCTTTGACTTCGCGCGAGGCGTCTTTGATGCCTTCAACAACCTTGGCAGTTGCCAGATCGATGCCGCGCTTCAGGTCCATCGGGTTCAGGCCAGCAGCAACCTGCTTCAGACCTTCGCGAACGATTGCCTGTGCCAGAACGGTTGCGGTGGTGGTGCCGTCACCGGCTTCGTCGTTGGTGCGGCTGGCGACTTCTTTCACCATCTGCGCGCCCATGTTTTCGAACTTGTCTTCCAGTTCGATTTCCTTGGCAACCGAAACACCGTCTTTGGTGATGCGCGGTGCGCCGAAGGATTTGTCCAGAACCACGTTGCGGCCTTTGGGGCCCAGGGTCACTTTAACAGCATCGGCCAGGATGTTCACACCTGCCAGCATGCGGTTACGGGCATCGGTGTCGAACTTGACGTCCTTTGCAGCCATGTCGTTTCTCCTTGAGAAAATAAATTGGAATGAAGATCAGAGAAAGCGCGTGGCTTACTCGATGATCCCCATGATGTCGCTTTCTTTCATCATCAGCAGCTCTTCGCCGTTGACCTGAACCTCGGTGCCCGACCATTTGCCGAACAGGATCTTGTCGCCAGCTTTTACAGCCATTGCGATCAGTTCGCCGCTGTCCTTGCGTGCGCCTTCGCCGGTTGCAACGACTTCGCCTTCGCTGGGCTTTTCTTTTGCGCTGTCAGGAATGATCAGGCCGCCTGCGGTTTTCTCTTCGCTTTCGGTACGGCGAACCAGCACGCGGTCATGAAGCGGTTTCAATGCCATCTTTGCAGCTCCTTGGGCTCAAAGTTTGTTTATCCTCCCCTCACCGGACGGTGAGGCGTTAGCACTCGGAGTGTGTGAGTGATAACGTCGAATAGCTAGGGGGTCGGAAACCCCGAGTCAACAAGCTGTGATGGATTTTTTGGCAATTAACCTCAGTCGGCGTTTTCCCAACTGTAGGCCCAGTGTTTCAGACCTTCGCTGCCTGCGTCCGAAAGCGCGTAAACACCTTTGTCAATCTTGTCGAACCAGCCATAGTGGTTTTCCCGCATCAGGCGGGTGGCCGTGGGCACTCCGGTCGCTTTTGCCACCTCGGCCCCCTTGGCCGCGCCGCATTCAGCCAGATGCGCCGCGCATTTCAAAGCGTCCTGCCGGTAGGCCGTGACAATACCGTGCCGGGTGGCGCCTCCGGCATTGGGGTCGCCTTCCAACCGGTCGAATTCACGCAGCAGCCGCGCAACCTTGACCTTGTTCTTGCGCGGCGCAAAGGGACCGGGATCACACTGCACCTCGACCGCGCCATCGGCCCGCACTGTGATCAGCCCCAGGCCCAGACGACGACATAGGGCGAGATTGTCCTTGAGCGCCCGCCTGGCCGTGCGCCCTTTGGGTTTGCAAACCCCGACATAAACCTGATCAGTCACCTTCAGCCGCGTGATCGCCTGATGGAACAACGCCAGAGAAAACCGCAGCTTCAGCTCCACGATCACCGGTTCATCGCCATCCCGCACAGCGACGATATCGGCCGCGCCGACCTCGCCTTTGACGGTATAGCCCTGACGCTCCAACAGCGCCTTGATGGGGGGATAGAGATCCTGCTCGCGGTCCATGGTCCCATGCTAGGCAAAATGCCACAGAATGCCAGAGGCCGCGCACAACCCTCTGATCCGCCTTGCACACCGCCAGCCACCGGGGCAAGTTTCAGGCAAAGATGTCATCACTGGATTGTACACATGCGCCTGTTCCTGCTTCTGATCTCTCTGCTCTTTCCTGTGACGGTTCAGGCCGCTTGTGAGGGGCATGATCTGTGGGAGGACTTTACCCCCGAAATGCGTGCAGAGCTCAATCAGGCCCTGGTCGACTTACCGTTTCCGGAAGGCAACCATTGGATCGCCACCAAAGGTGACACTGTATTGCACTTGATCGGGACCATGCACCTGAACGACCCACGCATGGACGCGATTGTCGAACGCCTGACACCGACGCTCAGCCAGGCCGACGCTTTTTACTTTGAGGTTACCCAGGACGAAATGAAAGCCTGGGAACAAAAACTGGCCGCGGACCCGAGCCCGGTGTTGATCACGTCCGGTCCCACCTTGATTGATTTGCTGCCCGAAGAGGCCTGGACAACCCTGTCTTCTGCATTGGCCGAGCGCGGCATACCCGGCTGGATGGGCGCAAAAATGCGTCCCTGGTTCGTCGGAATGATGTTGGCCATGCCCGCGTGTTTGGTTCAGGAGCCGGAGGCCAGTCACGGGATGGATGCGCGTCTGACCGACTTGGCCAACGAACACGGCATACCGCAGCATTCGCTGGAGAGTATCGATGACCTGATGGCTATGTTCGACTTCTATCCTATCGAAGAACAGGCACAATCGCTGGCGCGGATGGCCGATGCCTATGAAAACGGCGACGATCAGTTGGCGACCATGACGAACGCCTATTTCAATGAAAAACACGGACAGGCTCTCGAACTTGGCCGCATTATGGCGCTTGAATTCTCGGGCATGTCGCCCGAAGAGTTTGACGAGGAATGGGGAGCCTTCGAGCAAAAACTGCTTGTCGAACGGAACAACAATTGGATGTCGCATCTCCTGAGCATTCAGGACCAGACCGCAGTAATCGCCACCGGAGCCGGGCACCTGAGTGGCAAACACGGCCTGCTGAACCAGCTGCAACAAGCCGGATATTCTCTGACCCGCGGGCCGTTCTGACCTGAAACCAGCAAAATCCAGACCAACCGTCGCAGCGTAAACTCTGCCGGGTGACAAGTCCTGCGGACCGCCCTATAAGGCGCGCAAATTTATCATCCTCAGGACGCTGACATGACAACTCTTGTATTTGGCCATAAATCCCCCGACACCGATTCCACAGGCTCGCCGATCCTTTGGTCGTGGTACCTGAACGAAGTCAAAGGTGAACAGGCCGAGCCCGTTCTGCTGGGCGAACCCAACACCGAAGCCGCGTTCATGCTGCAGCGCTGGGACCTGCCCAAGCCGCGCATCATCGACGATGTCGAAGCAGACGCGCCTGTTGTCATCGTGGACACCAACAACCCGGCCGAGCTGCCCGCCAGCGTCAACAGCGCCGACATCCGCGCCATCATCGACCACCACAAGCTGGTCGGCGGCCTGGAAACCAAAGGCCCGATCGACATCACCGTGCGCCCGCTGGCCTGTACCGCAACCATCATGGTTGACCTGATGGGCGACGACGCGGCCAAAATGCCCGAAGCCATCAAAGGCGCGGCGCTGACCTGCATCCTGTCGGACACGCTGGAATTCCGCTCGCCCACCACCACTGCGCATGACCGTGACGTGGCCGAGAAACTGGCCGCTGAACTGGGTCTGGACGTATCGGCCTATGCCGCTGACATGTTCGCCGCGAAATCGGATGTATCGTCCTTCTCGGACGCCGAACTGATCCGCATGGACAGCAAGGAATACGAAGTGGACGGCACCAAGTTCCGCGTCTCGGTTCTGGAAACCACTGCACCCGGCGTCGTGCTTGACCGCAAGGCAAGTCTGGCGGACTCGATGGTGGACGTGGCAAAGGAAGACGACGTCGATCAGGTTCTGCTGTTCGTCGTCGACATCCTGAACGAAGAAGCCACCCTGCTGGTACCGAACGATCTGGTCAAAGGTGTGGCCGAGAAAAGCTTTGGTGCGTCGGTTGACGGCGACGCCGTTGTTCTGCCGGGTATCATGAGCCGCAAAAAGCAGATCATTCCGAACCTCAAGGTCTGATCTTCGGAACAAGTAGTTTTAAGGGCGTCCCACGAGGGCGCCTTTTTTCATTGCACTGAAGGATTTGCGTGAAACGCTTCCATTGATACTCTGGTCAATAGAATGGGTACCGGCCCAGATCCAACGTATTAGTAAGCGCAAGTTCAGCACAACACGCAGCATCCTGCGGTTCGAAGGCCAGGATAAATCAGCCTATTGGCGCCGCTTTGCCATGTTGCTGACCCTGTCGGTGGTTATTGCCACTATGGGCATGCTGCGCAATTCCGGCGCAGTGGTAATCGCCGCAATGTTGGTGGCCCCGCTGATGACCCCCATTCTCGGCGTGGCGGCAGCAATGGTCATGGGATGGCTGGGGCGGGCGCTCTACCTCGCATTGATCGTTTGCGGTGCAGCCGTACTGTGCGTCCTGTTGGCCTGGTTTCTGGTCTATGTCGCCGACGTTCCGCGAGGCATCCTGATCCCTGATCAGGTTCTGGCCCGGACTGACCCCGGAACCGAGGATCTGATCGTAGCCTTGGCTGCAGGTGTCGCCGGGGCATATGTCCAGATCAATAGGTCCGAAGCCAGCTTGCTGCCCGGCGCGGCGATTGGGGTGTCACTGGTGCCGCCTTTGTCAGCCTCGGGTGTTCTGATGTATTTCGGAGAGCCGGCAGAAGCCTATGAAGCCGTTTTGTTGTTTGCCACAAACCTGGGCGCGATTATCTTGTCCGCCTGCGCGGTCTATATCGTGTACGCGGCCCGCTCGGTGGTATTCAGCAAAGGTCGGCGCAAGCTGAACTTCACCGCCAGCGTAGTGGTAACTTTAGCCTTCCTGGCTTTTGTCGTCCTACAGTTGGGCAAATCCACGTATAACCGGTACCTCGAAACACGGACCGAGGCGCAACTGGCGCAAACCATCCGCAATTGGGCCGATCCGGTCTCGGTCGAAATCATCCGCATCGACGTAAACGCCAAAAGCAAACACGCCGATATTTGGTTGATTGTCGACCTACCGATCGAGGCGGCCTACAAAGTATCCTCGGTTGTAGGATTGTTACCTGAGAGCCTGCGAGAGACACCTCTGGTTGACGTCTTACGCAAGGAACTGGGTCCGGGCTATTTGGTCGTTGTGCGGTTTCAAAACAGAATTGGCGCGCAGATCATATTGGGCACAGACACCGTCCAGCAAGCACCGGACGTAGAGAAAGTGACCGAAGAAAACTGAGAGAAACGAGCCTATTTCTCCGGCGATTGATATTGCGGGATGGTCAAACTGCACCAGCTTTGCAATAGCTGACGCAACCTTGTTTTAACTCCCCCGAGGCTTTTCATGACCCAGATCATCCACGCCCTGACCGAAATCTCCGACCGCTACAAAGCGCTTTTTGTCGACCTTTGGGGCTGCGTTCACAACGGTATCACCGCCTACCCCGAAGCCGTTGCCGCCCTTCAAGCCTATCGTGCGAAAGGCGGGATTGTGGTGCTTGTGACGAACTCTCCGAAACCCCGCGCTGGTGTGGCTGAGCAGCTGGCACAATTCAACGTGCCCGCGGATGCTTATGACACCATCGCCACCAGCGGTGACTCGGCGCGCTCGGCGATGTTTCGGGGCGCGGTGGGCGAAAAGGTCTATTTCATGGGGGAATGGCAACGCGATGCCGGGTTCTTTGAGCCGCTGAAACTGTTGCACCACCCCATTCACATCGAACGTGTCCCATTGGATGAGGCCGATGGCATCGTCTGCTGCGGCCCCTTCGATCCGATGGCAGACCCGGCGGTCAACCGCCCAGATTTCCTCTATGCCAAGCAAAAGGGCATGAAGCTGCTATGTGCCAACCCCGATATCGTGGTTGACCGCGGTGAGGTGCGGGAATGGTGTGCTGGGGCACTGGCCAAGCTTTATACTGAGATGGGCGGAGAGAGCCTTTATTTCGGCAAGCCGCATCCGCCGATCTACGATCTGGCCCGCCGCCGGCTGCAGGAACTGGGCCACGACATCCCCGACGGCGACATTCTGGTGATCGGAGACGGCCCCCATACAGACATTCTTGGCGGTATGGGAGAGGGGATTGATTCTCTGTTTATTTCGGGCGGATTGGCTGCGGCTGAAACAAAAACGTCTCACCATCCGCACCACGAATCCCTAACCGATTATATTGCAAGGGAAAATATCAATCCCACCTATACAATCGGTCGCTTGAGATAGTCAGAAAAGACTTGATTTTCTGCAGTTGCGAAGTAATAAAGTTGCCGAACAGGGGTAACTTTGATTGTTTTGTTGCCCTGCGGAAGCAAGTGAGGGCGACATGTTGGACAATCTTCCACGCGGCACGATCTGTATTGAAGACATCGAAATGGGTATGACCCGTTACTTGCGCAAAGTGGTGACGGACGAAGACATCGAGATGTTCGCACAGGTCTCCACGGACCGGAATCCGGTGCATCTGGATGACGATTACGCGCGCGATACGATCTTCGAAGGCCGCATCGCACACGGGATGCTGACCGCTGGTCTGATCTCGGCCGTGATCGGGGAACAACTTCCGGGTCACGGCACGGTCTATATGGGCCAATCGCTGAAATTCCTGGCCCCGGTTCGCCCGGGCGACATGGTCTATGCCGAGGTCAAGGTGGTCGACATCGACTTTTCCAAGCGTCGCGTCAAACTGGACTGCCACTGTTCGGTCGATGGTAAGAAAGTACTGATTGGCGAAGCCATGGTGCTGGCGCCGTCGCGCAAATTTGACTGATCGCCCCACCAACCCGTGTAAAAAGGCGCCCAACAGGCGCCTTTTTTTGTCTTCAGGACACTCGCCCACTTATCGCATAAAGTGTGAAGTTGTCAGGATCGACGAACTCGCTTGCGTCCTTTTAGTGCGCCGGATTCCAGAATGATCTCTGACACCACGTGTTCACGCCTGTAGGCCATCACGTGAACCCCCGAAACCCCAGCGATATCCTGGATTTGCTGGATCAGTTCGATACAAATCTTTTTACCCTCCGCACCGGGCTTTTCCGCCTTTTCCATCCGATCGATGACCTGATCCGGAATGTGAATGCCGGGCACATTGCTGCGCATCCAACGTGCCGCGCGTGCCGAAGCGATGGGACCGACACCCGCTATAATGAAAACTTTCTTGTTCAGACCGGCATCCCGCACCCGCGTCATGAATTTCTCAAACAGCGGAATGTCGTAAATGTAGTTGGTCTGAATATACTCAGCCCCGGCCTCAACCTTCTTTGCCAAACGATCCGGACGCCAGTCATAGGGCGGTATGCAAGGATTTTCCGCCGCTCCCAAAAACAGTTGAGGGGGGCGTGTGATTTTACGGCCAGACAGAAACGTTCCCTGATCGCGCATCGTGCGTATTGTGCGCAACAAAGTCAGGGAGTCGAAGTCGAAAACCGGCTTTGCCCCCGGCTGATCCCCTACGCCGACACCGTCACCAGTCAGACATAGAACGTTGCTTACGCCCAATGCAGCGGCACCCAATACATCACCCTGAATTGCAATCCGATTCCGGTCCCTACAGGAAATCTGATAGACCGGCGAATACCCTGCACGCGTCAGCAGCGCACAGATTCCGATTGAAGACATGTGGCAGTTGGCACCGGAAGCATCGGTTGCATTTATCGCGTCGGCCACTTCGCCAAGTGGCTGAGCGGCCTGAAAAACATCCTCGGGATCGGCACTGTCGGGCGGGTTCAACTCTGCCGTCACTGCAAAACGGCCAGAGCGTAGTACTCTCTCCAATCGGCTGTGCGACACATACCCTTCGGGGACGGGAACATAGCCGGTTGGCTCGACCTCGCTGCGATGGGCATCACTCATTTCTTCAGTTCCCGGTTAACCGCGTTGGGTGGCTCGGCGGCCAGAGGTGCCGCTGAAGGTTCATTCTCTCGCGCTTCGGGAAACGCCTGCGCCAGTGTCATTCGCGCGGCGTCTCGGGCCTCGCGTTCCTGAGCAGCAATCTCGCGGCTGACCCGCAACCAGGACGATGACCCCCGTAACGTGTGTTCCACCGGCGGCAGGACTTCTTTTATCTTGTCGCCACCATGGCGCATGCGGCTTGCTCCATCCCAAGCCAGCGCCCAAACACATTTCATGTCAGGCTTCACCTCGCAAAACTCACCGGGGCGCACGCCCCCACACGGACCATTGCGCAACTGTTTTGGGCAATTCATCGGGCAAGACATACCGGTGGACGACAGCACGCATTGTCCACACATCTTGCAGTCGAACAGCAGTGTCTTCACACCTTTTTCGACAAGCGCTATCGGGCGTTCGACACGGTTGTAGCCGATCTTTGCAAATAGCGGGTCCATCGCGACCATGCCGCGTTCGACACATTTGTAAATCCACTCGAACGTGCGGGCATGGCGAATCGCGAACAGTCGCAATCGATACATGGGTCTGCCTCCTGTGCTGGGCTCGTTCGAGCCTGGCCGGGCTTCGATCCGGTTTACAGGAAATTCTATGGATCGGGCATTCAGTCTACACACAGGTTTTTTTTGGAATCAAGAAGTTGTCCATCCGCGGCACGATAAACTTGGGATAGCCTCCAGCGTTATCCGGGCTACTGTTAAGTTTTGGGCAATTTCGTCCGGACTCGTTCGCCAAAACCAAACTGCCGCTTGAACAAATTGACTCGCAACGCTACGCACTCGCCTATGCGCATCATCCGGGATTTTCAGTTTATCGAGCCTCAGGACCGCGGCGCCAGCGTGGCGATCGGGAATTTTGACGGTGTCCATATCGGCCATCAGTCGGTGATCGAACTGGCGCGCAATGCCGCTCCGGACGCCCCGTTGGGAGTGCTGACCTTCGAGCCGCACCCACGCGAGTACTTCGCACCCGACACCCCGCCCTTTCGCCTGATGCGCGGCAATGCCCGCGCACACCGGTTGGAGAAGCTGGGCGTGCGGAAGCTATATGAACTCCCCTTCAACGCGGCTCTGTCCGGTTTGACGCCAGAAGAATTCGCGCGCGGTGTAATCTGCGATGGATTGGGCCTGTCAAATGTGGTTGTCGGGGCCGATTTCTGTTTCGGCAAGGGCCGCAGTGGCACGGCGGATGACATGGTTCGCTTTGGGCAAGACATGGGTTTCGGTGTCACCATTGCCCCACTAATGGAGCGATCCGAAAACATCGTTTCCTCTACTGCGATCCGCACAGCCCTAACCGAAGGCCGCCCGCGTGATGCAGCCGAAATGCTGGGCCACTGGCACCGGATCGAAGGCGAAGTGATCGGCGGTGAGCAACGTGGTCGCGAATTGGGTTTTCCCACAGCCAACATGTCAATCGAAGGGCTACATCCACCGAAATTCGGCGTCTACGCCGTTTTGGTTGATGTGCTGGACGGCCCCAATCAAGGCAGCTATCACGGAGCAGCTTCGATAGGCACCCGGCCTATGTTCAACGGCGAAGTCCCCAATATCGAAACCTTCCTGTTCGATTTCTCGGGCGACCTGTATGGCGCGACCCTGTCGGTCGGGCTGGTTGAATTCTTGCGCCCTGAGATGAAATTTGACGGGCTGGACGGGCTGATCAACCAGATGAATGCCGATTGCGACAAGGCCCGTGGAATTCTGGCGGCGTTATGACCACCGACCCCATTGATCGAAACGGCCTGAGTCCCCGGTTCTGGGAACGCAAACCGCTGACCAAAATGAACCAGCGTGAGTGGGAGGCGTTGTGCGACGGCTGCGGCAAGTGCTGCCTAAACAAGCTGGAGGACGAAGATACCGGCGAGGTCGCCCTGACCTGCGTGGCCTGCCGCCTGCTGGATGATGAGACCTGCCGTTGCACGCAGTACGACATCCGCCACCAGTTCGTGCCGGAATGCATAGTGATGAAGCCCGACAACATAGACGACCACGCTTATTGGCTGCCGCAAACCTGCGCCTATCGCCTGCTGTGGGAAGGCAAGCCTCTTTACGACTGGCACCCGTTGATATCTGGTACGCCAAACAGCGTGCACGCCGCCGGAATGTCGGTTCAGGGCCGCACGGTGTCCGAGTTCGAAACACCGCTTGAAGAGTGGGAAGACTATATCATTGAGGAGCCCAGCTGATGTATTTTGCCTCTGACAATTCCGGGCCGGTTCATCCGCAGGTTATGGCTGCTTTGAACGCGGCCAATGAAGGCTATCAGATGGCCTATGGTGCAGACACGCTGATGAACGAGGTGCGCGATCGCATTCGCGGCATCTTTGAAGCTCCGGGCGCGGCGGTTTATCTGGTGGCCACGGGCACGGCGGCGAATTCGCTGGCGCTGGCGACATTGGCAAACCCTTGGGATACCATTTTCTGCTCACCCGTTGCCCATATCCACGAGGATGAATGCAACGCACCCGAGTTCTACACCGGGGCCAAGCTGACGCTGTTGCCGGGCGCAGACAAGATGACACCGGAAGCCTTGCGCGCGGCCATTCAGGCTGAAGAGACGCGCGGCGTGCACGGCCCCCAACGCGGACCTGTGTCGATCACACAGGTCACTGAACGAGGGTCGGTCTATTCGCTGGACGAATTGCAGGCGCTGTGCGGTGTGGCCAAGGAATACGGCTTGCCGGTTCATCTGGACGGCGCGCGGTTCACCAACGCGCTGGTTGCGCTGAACTGCTCTCCGGCCGAGATGACGTGGAAAGCGGGCGTGGACGCGGTCAGCTTTGGTGGTACCAAAAACGGGCTGATGGGTGTCGAGGCGGTCGTCTTCTTCGACGAGTCCAAAGCCTGGGAATTCGAACTTCGCCGTAAGCGTGGGGCGCATCTGTTTTCCAAACACCGCTATCTGTCGGCGCAAATGGCGGCATATCTGCAGGATGACCTGTGGCTGAAACTGGCGCGTCAGGCGAATGACAACTGCGCCCGACTGACCGAGGGGTTGCGCGCCAAGGGGGCCTCGTTCCTGCATGAACCGCAGGCGAATATGATCTTCGCCCAATTCTCGCGGGCGCGGCACAAACAGCTGCACGAAGCCGGTGCCGTTTATCACCTGTGGGGAGCTGAGCTGAATGGGGTCGATGACGCGGAGATTCTCGCTTGCCGGCTGGTCTGTGACTGGTCGATCAGCGCCGAGGAGATCGACCGGTTCCTCGCCCTGCTTTAACGGTCGCGGGCGTCCTGCCAGAACTGCTGCACCAGTCGCGCCGTATCTTGCGGATGTGAAATCGGCACCATATGCCCTGCGCCCTCGACCACGGCGCAGGATGCGTTGGGCAGCCGTCGCTGCAACCCCTGACCTATCGCAGGCATCACCGGATGCGTCTTTGATCCGCTGAGGATCAGAACCGGCATGGTCGCACGGTCCAGAACGCCGGGGTTCAATAAACCTTTCTGATCCTGAAACAGGACGTCTTCGACCGCGGTTACAACGTGCACGCCCCGCACCATCGCCGCGCGTGTACGCTCGGGCAGCTCCGGCCAGCGGGGGCTGTCATCGGTGCTCCACATCCTGTTGAACAGGCGGGCGGCCAGCGCCAAGTCTCCGGCGGCCAGAGCATCGGTATAGGGCTGCGCCTCGTGGTCATGTTTCGCCACCAAATCGGGCGCGTCCTGCTTCGCGATGGCAAAGAACACAGGCTCGATCAGCACGGCGCTGCGGATCAAGTCGGGATGTTCGACCGCAAGGCGCAACGCGATCATGCCGCCAAAGGAATGGCCAATCACGTCCATCGGCTCGGTCAGCTGCGCGGCAACCGCTCCCGTTGCTAGGTCGAAAAAATCCCCCTGCCCATCCCAGTCCGGGCTGCGGCCATGCGACAGCATATCGGGGGCGATCAGGGTCGCCTCGCCCTCCAACTCTGCTGCCAGACCGGACCACGCACCGGAATGCGCAATGGTGCAGTGCAGGGCCAGCACCTTTCGTGCCGCCTGCCCCAAGGTTCTGACATGAACCGGCAACTGGTCTTTCACCCTTTCATCTCGCTCAGGTGCCGGTCCAGATCGTCCAGCCGGTCCTGTCCCCAGAACCTCTGGTCATCCTCGGTGACATAGAAAGGCGCGCCAAAGACGCCACGATCCACCGCCTCTTCCAGATTGGCGGCATAGGTTTCAGCCCCCACCAGCAGGCCACTGTCAGCGAGGTTCGGATCAAACCCGGCCTGAGACAGGCACGCGCGGATCACGTCATCCTGCGCGATGTCCTTCTCCTCGGCCCAGCAGGCGCGCAGGAAGGATTGAACCAGCTTGCCCACATCACCCGAGCCATCCTTGACTGCCGCGATCACCGCATAAGAGGACGGCGCCATGTTCGTCGGCCAATGCGCCGGTTGCATATTGAACGCAATCCCCAGATTTCTGGACTGCCGCTGCAATTCCTGCGCCCGATATTCAACGCGCGAGATATGACGATCTTTTGGCGGTGTTCCCCCGGTGCGCGCGAACAGGGCCATGATATCCAGCGGTTTGTAGTTGATCGTCGTGTCATGCTTGGCCGCGATCTCTTCCAGCCGCGCGCCAGCCAAATATGTGAATGGCGAAATTGTCGCAAAATAGTAGTCAATGGTGGCCATGTTCACTTTCTCCGCTGCGTTATCTTTGCTGGACGGTAAGGCCATGCTAAGCGGTGTCAACATCACGAATCTGTCACATTTGCCATTGCTGCCCGGGGACCTCAGCCGATGCCGACACTCCACGAACCCAAGCTAATCGCTGGGAACGCCAACCTTCCGCTTGCCGAATCCATTGCACGCCGCATGAGCCTGTATCGCGGGGTCGATCAGGGTCTGGTCGATGCACGGGTCGAGCGGTTCAATGACGGTGAAATCTTCGTCGAAGTGTTCGAAAACGTCCGGGGCGAGGATATGTTCATCGTCCAACCGACCTCGAACCCGGCCAATGACAACCTGATGGAGCTGCTGATCATCGCCGACGCGTTGCGCCGTTCATCCGCTCAGCGCATCACTGCCGTCATCCCCTATTTCGGCTATGCTCGTCAGGACCGTCGCACCAAGGCCCGCACGCCAATCAGCGCCAAGCTGGTGGCCAACATGCTGACCGGCGCAGGGATTGAGCGGGTTCTGACCATGGACCTGCATGCAGCCCAGATTCAGGGGTTCTTTGATATTCCGGTGGACAACCTTTACGCCTCGCCGATCTTTGCGCTGGATGTGAAAAACCAGTTCAAGGATAATCTGGACGAGATCATGGTGGTCTC
This sequence comes from Ruegeria sp. CH8, assembly GCF_056536985.1. Taxonomy (NCBI): domain Bacteria; kingdom Pseudomonadati; phylum Pseudomonadota; class Alphaproteobacteria; order Rhodobacterales; family Roseobacteraceae; genus Ruegeria; species Ruegeria sp. CH8. Next base: position 21,056 of record NZ_JBQFQR010000017.1, read on the forward strand.
ACCAGACGTTGGTGGTGTAGCCCGCGCGCGCGAGTTGGCCAAGCGGATCAACGCCCCCCTGTCGATCGTGGACAAGCGCCGCGAAAAGGCCGGCGAAGTGGCCGAGATGACCGTGATCGGTGACGTCAAAGACAAGATTTGCCTGATCGTGGACGACATGTGCGACACTGCCGGTACATTGTGCAAAGCGGCGCAGGTGCTGCTGGATAACGGCGCGAAAGAGGTGCACTCCTACATCACTCACGGCGTCATGAGCGGCCCTGCGGTCGAGCGTGTGACGAACTCGGTGATGAAGTCGCTGGTGCTGACCGACACGATCCAACCCACCAAAGAGGTCGCAAAAGCGAAGAACATCCGCATCGTGCCGACCGCGCCAATCTTTACCCAAGCAATCCTGAACATCTGGAACGGCACAAGCGTGTCATCTCTGTTCGAGGATAAGACCCTGACCCCGATCTACGAATCCATGTATCACATGGACTGACTGAGACGGGCGGTGCGACAGCCGCCCTTTTTTGTCAATTAAACAAGACAGGACGTTTCCGTGACAGCCTCAAAACGTATTGTTCTTTCCAGCGACCACGCAGCCATTGAACTGCGCCAAGCCGTCGCCAGCCACATCGCAGCCCAAGGCTGGGACGTGGTCGATATGGGACCGACCACCCCGGAAAGCACACATTACCCCAAACATGGTAAAGCCGCAGCACAGGCCGTAGCCTCGGGGGAATGTGAGCTGGGGATCATCCTGTGCGGCACCGGACAGGGCATCATGATGGCGGCCAACAAAGTGCCCGGTATCCGCTGTGGCGTCTGTTCGGACGCGTTCTCAGCCCGAATGATCCGTCAGCACAACAACGCCAACATGCTCTCCATCGGCGCCCGTGTGGTAGGCAAAGGTCAAGCGCTGGACATCGTCGATGCGTTTCTGGGGGCCGAGTTCGAAGGAGGACGTCACGCGACGCGGGTAGACATGATCGAAGGTAACGACGGCTGAGGTTGCTCGCCTCCAGGCTCGCAACAGTAATAGCCAGACCTGAAACAGGTCTGGCTTTTCAGTTTTAGCCACCCAGTTCTATTAGACTCTGTTATCCCTGAACCACCTTGGTAGGCGTCTAAAGATCAGCGGGATGAGAAACCCAAAGAACCCGAAGGGCTTGGCATCTGCTCAAAGTCATCCTCGGACAGCTCACACCACACAATCTCACGAATACCAGCGTAGCGCGTGCCCGAAACGGCCTGTCTCACAGCCGCTTCGGCTTGCTCAAAACCGTCTGCAGCAAACCCAAAACTGACTTCATCCGCCCCGATTTCAGCGCCTTTCATTTCTCCCAGGTTTGCTCCAGCCAAAGCGTTCTCGATATGCCCCATCGCGGCGTTTTCTGAACTCCTATGCCTGGTCGCTGAATGTGCTGCGATCAGTAAAATCTGGAATGTCAGCTATGCTGTGAATAATCTCATGCACTTGTCGGACATGCCTTGACCCCATTCTTTCAATAGGTTCTGGCAATGAGCCTTAATGAATGAAGCGTTTTTATGGAGCCCTAAGGTGAACGCCATCAAATGGTAAATTTGCAGGCTGCTATAGCAAGGTCATTTCCAAGCAAAGGCCGTCTGCCCTCAGGAAATATCCCAATCATCCTCATGAGGGACCTCTCCGATGGCGGTCCACGCAGCCCGTATCCGGGCGATGCGGGTGTCGGACCAGGTCCGGAACACAGCAGTAAAGCCCTCCGGTGAAATATCCTCGGCCGTCACTTCGGCACGCAGCGCCGAGGACGTGTCCACATCCCAGAGCGACACGCCAATCTGAACCACCGGCACAGATCGGAATGACTGGTTGAAAATGATCGGTTTTCGCCTTTCGCGCGGGCCTTCGCCCGTCCACATCTCGCCGCCATCGGCAAATTCGGAAAACAACACTGCTTCGCCTTGGTCGATACCAATTGGGTGGGTTCGAAAAGTCTTCATTTCATCGTCTTTGTCATTGAATTCCCAGACCTTATCTCGGGGCTTCGGCAAAATCACGACAAAAAAACGGCCCTGTGGGAACAGGGCCGCTTTCGACATTCTGAATGCAGTGAACCTTACAGGCTCATATGCGTTCCAAGGGCTTCCATATCGGCCAGCAGCTTGGCGGCGTCGTCGACGATACTCTGATCGTCTCCGTTCTTTGCCACTTCGTGCGAGGCACGAGCCTCGGCGATCAGGTCGTCCAAATGCGACCGGGTCACCTCGGTCACCGGAATGGCTTTTTCGGCCAAAACCGACAGACCGTCGCCGTTGATCTGAGCAAACCCGCCGGTGACCAGATATTCGCTGGACCCTTCGGGTGAGTCGACCTTCAGGATGCCCGGGCGCAGCGTGGTGATGGTGGGGGCATGATCGGGCATTGCCGTCATATCCCCGTCCGCGCCGGGAATCTGGACCGCCGTCGCCGCAAGCGAAGCTAGGCTCCGCTCGGGGCTGACGAGGTCGAATTGCATCGTGTTTGCCATCAGGGATACTCCTTAGGCGGCTTCTGCGGCCATCTTTTCCGCTTTGGCGATCACTTCTTCGATGCCGCCAACCATCAGGAAGGCCGCTTCGGGAAGGTGATCGTATTCGCCGGCCACAACGGCCTTGAACGACGAGATGGTGACATCCAGAGGAACCTGAACACCCGGCGAACCGGTGAAGACCTGAGCCACGTCGAACGGCTGCGACATGAAGCGTTCGATCTTACGGGCACGGGCCACGGTCAGTTTGTCCTCTTCCGACAGTTCGTCCATACCAAGGATGGCGATGATGTCTTGCAGCGACTTGTAGCGCTGGAGGATCTGCTGAACGTCGGTCGCAACTTTGTAGTGCTCTTCACCAACGATGGCCGGGTCGAGCAGACGCGAGGTCGAGTCGAGCGGGTCAACCGCCGGGTAGATACCCTTTTCCGAGATCGCACGGTTAAGAACGGTGGTCGCGTCCAGGTGAGCAAACGAGGTTGCCGGCGCAGGGTCGGTAAGGTCGTCCGCAGGCACGTAGATCGCCTGAACCGAGGTGATCGAGCCCGACTTGGTCGAGGTGATGCGTTCTTGCAGGGCGCCCATGTCGGTCGCCAGTGTTGGCTGATAGCCCACCGCCGAAGGAATACGACCCAGCAGAGCCGAAACCTCGGAACCCGCCTGCGTGAAGCGGAAGATGTTGTCGACGAAGAACAGAACGTCGGTACCGGACTGGTCGCGGAACTGCTCGGCCAGGGTCAGACCGGTCAGAGCAACACGTGCACGTGCTCCCGGAGGTTCGTTCATCTGACCGTAAACCAGAGCCACCTGCGATTCCGACAGGTTGTCCGGTTTAATAACGTTCGATTCGATCATCTCGTGGTACAGGTCGTTCCCTTCACGGGTCCGTTCACCAACACCCGCGAACACCGAGAAGCCCGAGTGCACTTTTGCGATGTTGTTGATCAGTTCCATGATCAGAACGGTTTTACCCACGCCGGCGCCGCCGAACAGGCCGATCTTACCGCCTTTAGCGTAGGGGGCCAGCAGGTCAACAACCTTGATGCCGGTGACCAGGATTTCCGACTCGGTCGACTGTTCGTCGAACTCGGGTGCGGGCTGGTGGATCGCGCGGGCTTCAGTTGCCTCAACCGGGCCTTTTTCGTCGATCGGCTCGCCGACAACGTTCAGGATGCGGCCCAGAGTTGCGTTGCCAACTGGAACCGAGATCGGGGCGCCGGTGTCGGTAACCGCTTCGCCACGGACAAGACCTTCGGTCGCGTCCATCGCGATGGTGCGGACAGTGTTCTCACCCAGGTGCTGAGCAACTTCCAACACCAGGCGCTTGCCGTTGTTGGTGGTTTCCAGCGCGTTCAGAATTTCAGGCAGCTGATCTTCGAAGTGCACGTCGACGACGGCCCCGATGATCTGTGTGACTTTGCCTTTTGCATTCGCCATGTTTCGTCTCCGGTTTTCTTACAGCGCTTCGGCGCCGGAAATAATTTCAATCAGCTCGTTGGTGATCACGGCCTGACGCGAGCGGTTGAACTGGATCGTCAGCTTGTCGATCATCTCACCCGCGTTGCGTGTCGCGTTGTCCATCGCGGACATCCGTGCACCCTGTTCAGACGCTCCGTTTTCGAGCAAAGCCGAGAAGATCGCGGTCGCAACCCCCTTGGGCAGCAGGTCGGCCAGAATGGCCTCTTCGCTGGGCTCGTAGTCGAACACGGCACCGCTGTCGTCACCCGTCGCTTCGTCTTCGAACGAGGCGGGAATGATCTGCTGTGCCGTCGGGATCTGGGTCACAACGTTGACGAACTTCGAGTAGAAGATCGTGGCAACGTCGAACTCGCCCCCGTCAAAGCGGGACAGGATGTCCTTCGCGATGTCCTGCGCGTTGGTGTAGCCAATGCGTTTGACTTCGCTCAGGTCGACATGTCCGACGAACATGTCGCCAAAATCACGCTTCAGAGCGTCGCGGCCTTTCTTGCCAACGGTCAAAACCTTGACCGTCTTGCCTTTCAGGCGCAGCTCTTCCGCTTTGACACGGGCCAGCTTGGCGATGTTCGAGTTGAAGCCGCCGCAGAGGCCGCGTTCAGCTGTCATCACAACCAGCAGATGGACATCATCACTGCCCGTACCACGGAGCAGCTTGGGGGCGCTGTCGCTACCCCCGACCGAAGCCGCCAGCCCCGCCATCACGGCATTGAACCGCTCGGCATAGGGACGCGAGGCTTCGGCAGATTCCTGGGCGCGGCGCAGTTTTGCTGCCGCGACCATCTGCATGGCCTTGGTGATCTTGCGGGTCGATTTGACCGACTCGATCCTGTTTTTAAGGTCCTTAAGATTTGGCATATGCCCGCCTCTCCCTTAAGCGAAGGTTGCGGCGTATTCGTCCAGCGCAGCCTTGATCTTGTCGGAAGCGTCACCCTTGATCTTGGGATCTTCGTCCGTGATCCACTGAAGCAGATCCGCGTGTTTGCCACGCAGGTGCGCCAGCAGGCCAGCTTCGTAACGGCCAACATCGGACACATCGATCTTGTCGAGGTAACCGTTTGTACCCGCGAAGATGACGCAGACGATTTCCGCGTTGGTCAGCGGCGAGTACTGCGGCTGTTTCATCAGCTCGGTCAGACGCGCACCACGGTTCAGCAGCTGCTGGGTCGCGGCGTCAAGGTCGGAACCGAACTGCGCAAACGCAGCCATTTCGCGGTACTGAGCCAGTTCCAGCTTAACCGGACCGGCAACCGACTTCATCGAGTTGGTCTGAGCCGAGGAGCCCACACGCGAAACCGACAGACCGGTGTTCACGGCGGGACGGATGCCCTGGTAGAACAGTTCGGTTTCCAGGAAGATCTGACCGTCGGTAATTGAGATCACGTTGGTCGGAATAAACGCCGAAACGTCACCACCCTGAGTTTCGATAACCGGCAGAGCGGTCAGCGAGCCCGCACCGAAGTCTTCGTTCAGCTTCGCCGAACGTTCCAGCAGGCGGGAGTGGAGGTAGAAAACGTCACCCGGATACGCTTCACGTCCGGGCGGGCGGCGCAGCAGCAGGGACATCTGACGATAGGACACGGCCTGTTTCGACAGGTCATCATAGATGATCAGTGCGTGGCGGCCGTTGTCACGGAAGTATTCGGCCATCGCGGTGGCGGCGTAAGGCGCCAGGAACTGCATCGGCGCCGGGTCGGACGCGGTTGCGGCCACAACGATCGAATAATCAATCGCACCGGACTCTTCCAGTTTCTTCACCAGCTGCGCAACGGTCGAACGCTTTTGACCGATCGCAACGTAAACGCAGTACAGTTTCTTCGACTCGTCGTCGCCGGCTGCATCGTTATAGGTTTTCTGGTTCAGGATCGCGTCCAGAGCAACGGCGGTTTTACCGGTCTGACGGTCACCAATGATCAGTTCCCGCTGGCCACGGCCGATCGGGATCATCGCGTCAACCGATTTCAGACCGGTTGCCATCGGCTCGTGAACCGATTTACGGGGGATGATGCCGGGGGCTTTAACGTCTGCAACGCCACGCTTGGTCGCGTTGATCGGGCCTTTGCCGTCCAGCGGGTTGCCCAGACCGTCAACAACGCGGCCCAGCAGTTCGTCACCGATCGGAACGTCCACGATCGAGTTGGTGCGCTTGACAGTGTCACCTTCTTTGATGTCACGGTCGGAACCGAAGATAACGACACCGACGTTGTCGCTTTCCAGGTTCAGGGCCATGCCCATGATGCCGCCGGGGAATTCGACCATCTCACCGGCTTGCACATTGTCCAGGCCGTATACACGGGCAATCCCGTCACCGACGCTCAGCACGCGGCCGATCTCGGCCACTTCCGCTTCCTGACCAAAATTCTTGATCTGGTCCTTCAGGATTGCAGAAATCTCTGCAGCTTGGATTCCCATTTATCCGACCTCTTTCATTGCATTCTGTAGGGAGTTGAGCTTCGAACGGATCGAGCTATCGATCATCTTCGAGCCCACTTTAACAACAAGACCGCCGATGAGGCTTTCATCCACGGTCGCATTGATAGTCACGGTCTTGCCCACGCGCTCGGACAGCGTCTTGGACAATTTTTCCAGTTGTGTCTTGGTCAGCGTCTTGGCCGAGGCGACATCTGCGGTCACTTCACCACGCTCTTCTGCCAGCATGTCGCGCAGAACCTGCACCAACTGCGGCACGACGAACAAGCGGCGTTTCTGCGCCATCAGACCCAGCGTGTTGCGCAGGATCGCGTGCAGGCCCATCTTGTCGGCAACTGCGGTGATTGCGCCTTCCTGTTCGGCACGCGAAACCAGCGGGGATGCGATCAGGTCGCGCAGCTCGGCGCTTTCGCCCAGAGCTGTTGCCAAATCGTTGATGCCGGATTCCAGACCTGCAAGGTCATTGTTCTCTTTTGCAATCTCAAAGATTGCTGTGGCATAGCGCTCGGCGATGCCTGTGGAAATCGAAGCTGGTTCGGACACGTCCACCCTTCCGATATTTGAGGCCCCGATTTTGAGTAGCGGCCGCTACTTTGGGGCGTGAGGAAACCCCGTCCTTTTAGGGCGGGGATCAAAATCACCGGGGATGTAGCAGAGCAGAACCAACCAAGCAATATACTATAGCGGTAACGGAATTATCCACAAAGCGTTACTTTTCAGATACTTACGCCAAGTGCGACGGTTTGGACACCTAAGGTCAGTTGAAAAATGTTACGAATATGCAGGTTTTTGCGATTCCTGTGACTTTTTTCCCGCGTTTTTCCGCCCTCATGGCGGCTCTGCGGTCACGCGGGCTTAAGCAACCCGTCCAGCGCTTTGATGGGGCGCCGCTCGGCATCTTTTGTGACGCTACCGCTGGGAGGTCGGATGTGTTTGGTCACTTCAACCATTAAAACCCCACCCGCCATGACAGTCGGCAAGCGTTGCCCGGTTTTCTCGATCAGACTTCCGGACTTCAGCCAGAACCGGCGAAACGACGGCGGCATATACAAGGCCGAGCAATGACGTTCGTGGATGAAGTGGTGCTCTTTCAACTGACTCTCCAGTTGCGACGCTGAGTAAGGGCGCCCGAACCCGAACGGCGTGCGGTCCGTGCGCGACCACAACCCGGCCCGGTTCGGCACGACAAACAACGCACGTCCTCCCGGCCCCAGAACGCGCCAACATTCGTCCAGCAATTCACTGGGGCGGCTCGAGGTCTCAAGCCCGTGCATCACCACCAGCTTATCCACGTGGCCAGTTTCGACGGGCCACAGCGTTTCTTCGGTCAGCACCGATACGTTGGGCATTCCTGCAGGCCACGGCATCACACCTTGCGGACCTGGCATCAGGCCGATCACCCGACGGGCGTCGGTCAGATAAGGGCGCAACAGGGGCACCGAGAACCCGAATCCCACCACCGTTTGCCCTTTGGCTTCGGGCCATATCTCGGTCAGCCGACCCCGAATAGCCGCCTGCGCCGCCCGACCCAATGTACTGCGGTAATAAAAATTCCTCAGATCCTGCACATCAAGATGCATTGCGGACACCCGGTCAATCGGCTTAGCTGAGCACACTCTAGCAACGAAAGGGCAAAAGGCCATGCCTCTTGAGATCGTCACCATCCCATGTCTCAGTGATAACTACGCTTTTCTGGCGCATGACGCCGCCAGTGGCCAGACCGCCCTTGTTGACGCACCCGAATCCGGCCCGATTCTGGCCGAGTTGGAGGCGCGCGGCTGGAGCCTCAGCCATGTACTGCTGACGCACCACCATTTCGATCACGTGGATGGCCTGCCCGCAATTCTGGAAAAACAACCCGCCAAGGTTATTGGCGCTGCTGCCGACGCCCATCGGCTGCCCCCGCTGGATCAGCAAGTTTCGGACGGCGATACGTTCGAAATCGGAGGCGAACCGGTTCAGGTGCTGGACGTCTCCGGCCACACGGTCGGGCATGTTGCTTACTACATGCCGCAAAGCTCTGTGGTGTTCACCGCCGACAGCCTGATGGCCCTTGGCTGTGGCCGCCTGTTCGAAGGAACCGCGTCTCAAATGTGGGCCTCGCTTAGCAAATTGGCCGCCCTGCCCGACGAAACAATCGTCTGCTCCGGGCATGAATACACACAATCCAACGCGAAATTCGCCGTGACCGTCGACCCCGACAACGCCGCGCTGCAGCAACGCATGGCCGATATCGACCGCGCTCGTGCCGAAGGACGACCCACGGTGCCGTCGACTCTGGCGCTGGAAAAGGCCACAAACCCGTTTCTGCGCGCCACTGATCCGGCGATTCAGGCGCATCTGGGGATGGAAAATGCCGACCCGGCTGAAGTTTTTGCCGAGATTCGGGCTAGAAAAGACCGCTTCTAGTGCCTATTTCGCTCTCTTCACGGCCACGGTCACATGAAATGTGACTGTCAAGAGAAAGAAAACCCTTGAAGCCGGGCCACGATCAACCAAACTCTAATAGTATGAGGACATGGTTGGATGGGGGTCCGGCCGAAGCCCGCCCCCTTTCGACCCAAGACAGAGGAGCACCCGCGTGCCTTCATTCTCGAGCACATTAGAACAAGCCATTCACGCGGCCTTGGCGGCTGCGAATGAGCGGCGACACGAATTCGCAACGCTGGAGCATCTGCTGCTGGCGCTGTTGGAGGAGCCTGACGCCATCCGCGTCATGAAGGCCTGCAGCGTCGATCTGGATGAACTGCGTAGCACTCTGGTGGAATTCATCGACGAAGACCTCTCCAATCTGGTCACTGACATTGACGGATCCGAAGCTGTACCCACGGCGGCCTTCCAGCGCGTAATCCAGCGCGCCGCGATTCACGTTCAAAGCTCGGGCCGGAACGAAGTAACCGGCGCCAACGTACTGGTGGCTATCTTCGCCGAACGCGAAAGCAACGCGGCCTATTTCCTGCAGGAACAGGATATGACCCGCTATGACGCGGTGAACTTCATTGCGCATGGCGTGGCCAAAGACCCGGCTTATGGCGAAAACCGCTCGGTTTCGGGTGCGGATCAGGTCGAGGAAGAGGTTCAGTCCACCGCGGGCGAAGGCGAACAAAAGGAAAGCGCGCTTGGGAAATACTGCATTGATCTGAACGCGAAATCGCGGGCAGGCGATGTTGACCCGCTGATCGGCCGCGCCGATGAGGTTGAACGCTGCATTCAGGTTCTCTGCCGCCGCCGCAAGAACAACCCGCTGTTGGTGGGGGATCCGGGCGTTGGCAAAACCGCCATTGCCGAGGGGCTGGCGCACAAGATCGTGGCTGGCGAAGCACCCGATGTGCTGGCCAATACCACCATCTACTCGCTGGATATGGGCGCGCTGCTGGCAGGTACACGCTATCGCGGTGATTTCGAAGAACGGCTCAAGGCGGTCGTCACCGAGTTGGAAGATCACCCTGACGCGGTGCTGTTCATTGACGAGATTCACACCGTGATCGGTGCCGGTGCAACTTCGGGTGGCGCGATGGATGCGTCGAACTTGCTGAAACCAGCCCTCCAGGGCGGTAAGCTGCGCACCATGGGCTCGACCACGTATAAAGAGTTCCGTCAGCACTTTGAAAAAGACCGCGCGCTCAGCCGCCGGTTCCAGAAGATCGATGTGAACGAGCCTTCGGTCGAGGACAGCGTGAAAATCCTGCGCGGTCTGAAACCCTATTTCGAAGAGCATCACGAGATCAAATACACTGCGGACGCGATCAAGACTGCCGTGGAACTCTCGGCGCGCTATATCAATGACCGTAAACTGCCGGACAAGGCCATCGACGTGATTGATGAGGCCGGTGCTGCGCAGCATCTGGTCGCGGAAAGCAAGCGTCGCAAGACCATCGGCGTGAAGGAAATCGAGGCCGTCGTCGCCAAGATCGCCCGCATCCCGCCGAAAAACGTCACCAAGGACGATGCTGAGGTTCTGAAAGACCTTGAGGCTTCGCTGAAACGGGTGGTGTTCGGTCAGGATGACGCCATTGTTGCGCTCTCCAGCGCGATCAAACTGGCGCGTGCCGGTCTGCGCGAGCCTGAGAAGCCGATCGGCAATTACCTGTTCGCCGGTCCGACCGGTGTGGGTAAAACCGAGGTCGCGAAACAGCTGGCAGACACGCTGGGTGTGGAACTGCTGCGCTTTGACATGTCCGAATACATGGAGAAACACGCGGTTTCCCGTCTGATCGGTGCGCCTCCGGGTTACGTTGGGTTCGATCAGGGCGGTCTGCTGACCGACGGCGTTGACCAGCACCCGCATTGCGTGTTGCTGCTGGATGAGATCGAGAAAGCGCACCCAGACGTGTTCAATATCCTGTTGCAGGTGATGGACCATGGTGAGCTGACCGATCACAACGGTCGCACGGTAAACTTCCGCAACGTGGTTCTGATCATGACCTCGAACGCGGGTGCGCAGGAACAGGCTAAGGCTGCCATCGGCTTTGCCCGTGACCGTCGCGAAGGCGAAGATACCGCCGCGATCGAGCGTATGTTCACGCCGGAATTCCGCAACCGTCTGGATGCCGTGATCTCCTTTGCACCGCTGCCGAAAGAGGTCATTCTGCAAGTGGTCGAGAAGTTTGTGCTACAGCTTGAGGCGCAATTGCTAGACCGCAACGTGACAATCGACCTAACGCCCAAAGCCGCCGAATGGCTGGCCGACAAGGGCTATGATGACAAGATGGGTGCGCGTCCGTTGGGCCGCGTGATCCAGGAACACATCAAGAAGCCTTTGGCCGAGGAATTGCTGTTCGGCAAGCTGGCCAAGGGCGGTGTGGTGCAAGTCTCAGTCAAGAAGGGTGAGTTGAATCTGGAAATCTTCGGCCCTGATCAGCCGCGCATTCCAGGTGACAAACCTCCGCTACTGACAGCAGACTAAAGCTCACACTTTCGACAACACAAAAGCCCGCCACTAATCCGGCGGGCTTTTCTTTTTTTTGGAGAACCAGACTGCCAAACACCGAAGTCGCATCGAATTAAGAGGCGGCCAGTTCCTCGATACTTCGCCAACCATGAAGTGGTTTCATATCGTCGGTACTGAATTGAAACCAGTTGCCACCACCCCCGGGCCCCTGATCATATCTTCGATCTATTGGCAGCTGAGCCAATGCACAAAACAACAAAGTGCCAACCCCGCCGTGTCCGACGAACAAAATGTCCCCCTCACCATGCTCTGACAAACAGGACTTCACTGCCCTGACAATCCGATCCTGCGCAGCTGAGGCTGTCTCCCAACCGCGTACACTTGCGTTTGGATGGGCGAAGAACTGATCTGCGACACCCTCGAACTCTTCTGGTGGCAGGAAACCCGTTGCGCTGCGATCATTCTCATGCATGTCGTGGCGCATTTCGAGTTCCAACCCCAAAGCGGCCGCCAACGGCCGGGCTGTTTCAATCGCCTTGGTTTCTTGACTGCTGATGATCCGGGTCGTTCCACGCAAAACGCCCGGACTATCTGCTAGCCTGGACACGCGTGAGCGCCCGACGTCGTTCAGTGACCAATCAGGTATGTCGACGGCTGGATCAATCTGAACCTGCGGGTGGGTTAGATAGCGAACGATACGGCCAACCAACACGCTCAACGCTCGGTCAGCTTCAATTCGATCCGGCGGTTCTGTGCGCGGGCTTCAGGGGTATCGGCCGGGTTGACGGGTTGGAATTCACCAAAACCGTTGGCCGCCAGACGGTTTGGGGGAATACCCAACGCTTCAACCATATAACGCACCACCGATAACGCCCGACCCTGACTAAGTTCCCAGTTGTCACGGTATCGCCCCGTCCCCGCCAAAGGCACGTTATCTGTGTGACCATCCACCCGGATCACCCAGTTCAGGCCTTCGGGAATCTCGGCCGCCACGCTGCGCAGGATAGCGGCAACTTTGGCGACCTCCCGCTGACCGACCGGAGACAAGATGGCCGAGCCAGTGTCAAACAACACCTCGGACGAGAACACGAAACGGTCTCCCTCGATTCGTACACCTTCCTCGTCGCCCAGCACATCGCGTAAGCGACCAAAGAACTCAGAGCGATAGCGCTGTAGGTCCTTGGCCTGTGCTGCGAGGTCTTCAGCCTCGGCTTCAAGCCGGATACGTTCGGCTTCTTCCAGCAGACGGCGGCGGCGTTCTTCCGAGGCCGCGCGCGCCAGAGCCGCGTTCAGATCCTGCCCAAGCGATTGAATACGAATATCGGCAGCGGCATTGCGTTCTTCGTAGTCATCGAGCAGCGCCTGCAATCCACCCAATTGCTCGCGAAGCGCCGCCATCTGTTGATTCAACAAGGCAGTTTCACGTTGCGCTTTTTCCGAGATCGCCTGTTCGCTGGACAGCGTATCGCGCGCTACGGCTAACAGGGCCGCGCGTTCCTCGGCCAATGTTCGTTGTTCCTGCGCCTCAGTCTCTGCATCGGTTTGTGCGACAAGGGCTGCTTCCAGTCTGGCCCGCAGATCCTCGGCGTTCAATTCGCCAAACTGCCGTTCCAGTTCGGCCTTTGCGGCTTGGGCTGCTCCCAGCAGGGTCAACGTGTCTTCTGCTTCTTTACGCTGCGCCTCCAACGCCAGGGTCATGGCCGTCAACTCGGCATCTGCATTCTGCAGGCGGTTACGCAAGTTTTCAGCGGCGGCGGCTTCGGCCAACTTGGCGGCCTCTTCGGTGGTAAGCTGTTCTTCAAGCTCCGAAATACGACTTGTCTGTACTGCATCACTTTGCTCCAGATCAGCCACCAAAGCCTCAAGCGCTTCGCGTTGCGCGGCGGCCAGACGGGCAGCCTCGGTTTGTTCGTCGATCTCGGCCCGGCTTTGTGCCAACGCCAAATTCAACGCCTCACGCTCGTCTTGCAATTCGGCGATTTCACCCTGTGACTGCTCCTGTTCCAGCAACAGAGCCGCGACCTGATCTTCAAAATCCGTCAGACTTATCTGCGCCTGGACCAGCTCACTTTCAACCTGAGAAAGCGTTGAGTTCAACACCCCCAGCCGCGCCTGCAACCGGCTGTTTTCGCGTTCCTCAAGACCCAGCGCCCCGGCCAGTGCCTCGATCTCGTCCGACAGAGCGGTCAATTCATCCTCTTGCCCGGAAATGGTTTCGCGCAGCACGAACTGCACCACCATGAAGATGGTCAGCACAAAAGTCAGCACCATCAGCAGCCCGGTGATCGCGTCCACGAAACCGGGCCAGACCGAGCCCTGAAAACGCTGACCAGTGCGGCGAGAGAGAGCCATAGGTTACTCCCCTTCCGGAGCGGAGCGAACGGCGCCTCGGGGCAGTGTCAGGGCTTTGACCAACAGTTCGATATCCTTACGAAGTTCGCTCATGCTTTCCTGGCGACCAGCTGAAATCTCTTCGAGAATACGCAGCAGTTGGACGTCCATCGAACGCAAGCGCATCCGGCTTTCCGCATCGATCCCCTCACCTGCGCCCTGCTCACGCATATGATCCAACAATGCGTCCTGTCCCAGCGCCACCCGTTCCAGCGCAGCGGTCACGCCATCGTTATCGGATTGACGCTGGTTCATCTCGCCAATGGAGTCCGCCAACTGACCCAATCTTGACGACACGGCCGCACGGTCCGCCTCCTGCGCGGCAAACAGATCCTGCAGGGCGTTCATTTGCTCGGACATTGCGTCCAGAACCGGGGTCAGAACGGCCAGTTCAGCCCCGCCCTCGTCACTTCCAGCAAAGCCAACGCGGGTGATCGAGGACAGCCATTCCTCAAGCTCGCGGTAGAACCGGTTCTGTCCGTGGCCCGCAAACAGTTCCAGCAGGCCAACGATCAGCGACCCGGCCAGACCCAGCAGTGACGATCCAAAGGCCACGCCCATACCCTGCAGTTGAGATTCCAGCCCGACCATCAGTCGGTTGAATACGGCCAGTCCCTCTTCGCCCTCTTGCGGATTGAGGCTTCGGATGGTGTCGACGATGGCCGGTACGGTGGTAGCCAGACCGAAAAAAGTACCCAAAAGACCAAGGTAAATCAGAACGTTGGTGATATATCGGGTGATCTCGCGCTCTTCCTCGACCCGCTCGGCCACCGAATCCAGAATAGAACGTGTCGAGGTGGAGCTGATCTGCGACCGCGCGCCCCTTTCGCGCAACAGGGAGGCCAGCGGTGCCAGCAACTGCGGTGTCCGCGCGTCTTCACCGACGACACCGCCAACAAAAGCCTCGATCCAGCGAACCGACCCAATCAGCTGTGTCACCTGATAGAAACAGGCAAACACGCCGATAACGAAGACCAGTATGATGAAACCATTCAGGTAAGGGTTGGCCAACACCACGGGCATAACGTAGGGCAGCGCCATGAAGACCCCAAACCCGGCCAAGGCGATCGCGACCAGCATCGTGACGATCTGACGAATGGGTTGCGAGAAATGCGGTCTCGCGCCCGGATGTGCCTGCGCCATGCGCGTAGTTCCTGAATTTTGCCTGCTCTGTGCAAAACCTAACGAAAACCCGCGCGTGACGCCAAGGGTTTATGCAGTGATGGATCGGACCCGTTGCGCCAACCACTCAAGATCGGGGTCGCGCAGGTCGATCTCGGCCAGATGCTCTGCAGTATTATAGAGGTATTCGGTGTTTGGGCCGCGTCCGCCAACCGCATGAGCGATGATCTGGGCCTGTTCTTCCAATGGCATACCACCGCAATATTGCACATGGTCGGCGTCGATCACGTAAGTCACGGCATTGACCACTTCGCCGTTGTCCAAATTCACATCCAGCATTTTCTCGACATAGGCTGATGAGATCAGCTCGCGTTCGCGCAGTTCGTGGAGAGTACGCTCTTCATGGCCAGCTTCGACCGCCAGGGCCAGGCCCTTGCAATGAGCATCGACCTGTTCGTCCAGAGCCAGAACAAGACCGGGATGATCCTCGGTGCCGCGGTGGTGGATCGAGCTCATGCAAAAAGATCGGGCATATCCATGCAGCGTGGCGTGTTCGCTGCGGGCCACCGGAAAGCCCGGGTTCCACAGCAGCGATCCATATCCGAATACCCACATCGTCATAGCACTGGTCCTTGCCCGTTTGCGCCTATAAACATCAATTCCGAGGCGGGAAAAAGGGCCATCTGTCATGCGCGGTCTGGTGCGGGTTATCATTTTCATCATTGTCGCGTGGAGCGCATATTGGTTCATCGCCGGTTTCGGGTTGCGCAATGCGATTACGACATGGTTCGACAAGCAACAGGAACAGGGCTGGCAAGCCGACTTTTCCGACGTTGAGACGGCCGGATACCCGTTCCACCACATGACCCGCCTGAACAGTCCCGCGCTGGCCGATCCGGTCAACGGCACAGCGTGGAGCGCCGACTGGATCGAATTCCAAAGCCCCGCAATCTGGCCC
This sequence comes from Ruegeria sp. CH8, assembly GCF_056536985.1. Taxonomy (NCBI): domain Bacteria; kingdom Pseudomonadati; phylum Pseudomonadota; class Alphaproteobacteria; order Rhodobacterales; family Roseobacteraceae; genus Ruegeria; species Ruegeria sp. CH8. Next base: position 36,819 of record NZ_JBQFQR010000017.1, read on the forward strand.
GGTCGGCAGGTGCTGCGTTTTGCCGACACGCCGCAGCGCTTGTCCTACTACGACCAGACGGCCACCATTTTAGCCCGCGACCTGCAAGCTGAGCTGCAATTGCAGCCTGGTGTTGCATTGGTGCTGGAGAAAATGGCGCTGACCGCCGGGCCTTGGTCAATCACTGACGATACCGTCTCGCTGGCCGGTGGCGACACGCTTGCCCTTGTAATGGAACAAACGCCTACACCCGAGGCCTATGTGATCGGTGCCCGGATAGACGGCTTTACCCCCGGAGACGACCTGCGCGAACTGATGCGCTCGGCCACGACCCTGCCGCAGTCGTTCGAAACGCTGGAGCTGGATTTGACCGCCACTTTTGACAAAGCATGGGATCGTTCGTCTCTGGAAGAAAGCAGACCACAGCCAGTGAAGATCGATCTACGCTTGGCCGAGATGAAATGGGGTGAACTGCGCCTGTTCGCGGCCGGAGAACTGGATGTCGATCAGCAAGGCATTCCAAGCGGTGAGATTGCGATCAAAGCTGAGAACTGGCGTGATATGATCGCAATGGCCAACGCGGCAGGTGCTCTGCCCGACAAGGCCGTCGATCCGGTAACCCGTGCGCTCAACTTCATGGCTGGATTGGGCGGCAATCCCAACGCCCTGGACCTGCAACTGAACTTCCGCGATGGATTTGTGGCGCTCGGGCCCCTGCCCCTTGGACCGGCCCCACGCCTGATCCTGCGTTAACGGCAGTACGGACCGCTGCGGTGGCGCGCCGTGTCCAGGTGGAAATGATCCCGGTGATACCGATCCGAGTTTGGTCCCAACACAGTGCCAAACGGCCCACACGCCCCGCGCCACACCTTGGTCAACTGCCGCTTTGACGGGTTCTTGCGCCAGCCGTTGAGGACGGTCACAACCTCTCCGTCCGCCATTTTGAAGCCCGAGATGTCAATCGCCCGGCCCTTGCCGTGTTCAGAAATGCGCGCACCTTTGCGGTTGTTCCGAGTGCGGCAGGCATAGTGCGCGGCGACCTGAAGTTCGACCACTGGACCACGGCGCTTGAAGGTGGGCTTGACCGATTTGTCGACCCACTTGTTCAGCGCAATGGCCGTGCCGCAATCCATCGTGGAGGGACGGCTGAGCGCAACTCCCGAAACCGAGGTGACCTGAACCGCGTCGTTGATGCCGCACGCCTTGATCTTGCCCGGCACGCTTCCAACAGGTTTGCCCTGGATTTCGATATCCCCACACACCGAGGTTTTGCGCAGCTTGCGTTTCTTGAACAACACTTCCAATTCCAGCGCTTTCGGTCGCAAATGCGGTCGGACTGGTACGGATTCTTCTAACACCGACTCATCAGCCAGGGGAGCGGCTGCGGCCAGAACGATTTGCGTCTCGGGCCGCAATTTAGGGCGAATATCGACAGGGATCGGACTGGCAAAGGCCAGCACTGGGGCTTCCGAGGGTCGTGTGACGGGAACCAGTGACCGTTCCGGAGGCGCCGCGTAGGACCATGTGGCGCTGACTGCAGCGCATCCAATCAACAGAAACCTCCAGCCGCATCTCATGGGTTTGCTTTACCTCGTCCAAAGTCCGGCGCATCCGTATCCTGCCCCGCGTCGATGATCCCACGCCGGATAGCGCGTGTGCGGGTGAAATAGTCGAACAAATGTTCACCATCGCCGGTACGGATAGCACGTTGCAGAGCGAAAAGCTCCTCGGTAAAGCGTCCGAGGATTTCCAGCGTCGCATCCTTGTTGGTCAGGAAAACATCGCGCCACATGGTCGGGTCCGAGGCCGCGATCCGGGTGAAATCCCGGAAACCGGCGGCGGAATACTTGATGACCTCGGTATCGGTCACACGGCGTAGGTCATCGGCGACACCGACCATCGTATAGGCAATCAGGTGAGGCGCGTGGGACGTGACTGCCAGAACCAGATCGTGGTGGTCCGCATCCATCTCGTCGACATTTGCGCCCATGCCCTCCCACAGCGCGCGCAGGCGGGCGATGGCATCCGGGTACGAGCCTTCGACCGGCACCAACAGGCACCAGCGATTGTCAAAGAGCTCGGCGAAACCGGCCTCGGGGCCGGAATGCTCGGTTCCGGCCAGCGGGTGTGCGGGAACGAAATGCACACCTTCGGGGATATGCGGGGACACGGCCTGAATCACGTGCCGCTTGACCGAGCCCACATCCGTCACCGTCGCGCCGGGTTTCAGGACCGGGGCGATATCTGCGGCCACGGCCTCCATCGCGCCGACGGGGACGCACAAAACCACCAGATCCGCGCCTTCGACCGCTTCGCGCGCGGTGTCGCAAACGCGGTCACACAAGCCGATCCGGCGTGCTGTTTCGCGCGTCGCCTCGGACCGGGCATAGCCGGTGACCTCGCCCGCAAGACCTGAACGTTTGATAGCCCAGAACATGGAAGATGCGATCAGACCCAGGCCGATCAGCGCGACGCGGTCGTAAACCTGGCTCATGCGGCATCTCCTTTGAACGCGGTGATGGCCGCAACGACGCGACGGCAGGCGTTTTCATCACCCACAGTGATCCGCAGGGCGTTGGGAAGGTTGTACCCCGCGACACGGCGCACGATCAGACCTTGAGTTTTCAGGTAATCGTCACAGGCCTCAGCCTCGACCTGATCCGCAAACCGGGCAAGGATGAAGTTGGTGTAGGAGGCATCAGACGGCACGCCGACCTTGGCCAGTTCCTCAGACAACCACGCCCGCAGACGGGCGTTTTCTGCCTGACAAAAGGTCAGGAACTCCACGTCATTTACCGCCGCTTCAGCCGCCGCCAACGCGGTTAGAGACAAGTTGAACGGCTGACGCACTCGGTTCAGCACATCGATGATCGACTGCGCGGCATAACCCCAGCCGACGCGCATCCCGCCCAGACCGTAGACCTTCGAGAAGGTTCGGGTCATGATCACGTTCTCGAACCGGTCCACCAGAGATGCACCACCGTCGAACCCGTCGACGAACTCGGCATAGGCCCCGTCGATCACCATCAGACAGCTCTGCGGCAGCGCTTCGGCCAACCGCGCCAGTTCCGCTTCGGGGATCATGGTCGAGGTCGGGTTGCCCGGATTGGTGACGAACACGATCCGGGTTTGCCCAGTGACTTCGGCCAAGATGTTATCCACGTCGACATGCCGGTCCCGCTCGGACACCATCACCGGCGTCGCACCGGCCATGCGGGCGATGATCGGATACATCGAAAACCCATGCTCGGTATAGATGACCTCATCCCCCGGCCCGGCATAGGCCTGAGCGATGAATTGCAGCACCTCGTCGCTGCCCACACCGCAGACAAGACGCGCCGGGTCCAGCCCGTGGCGCGCACCGATGGCTCCCCTCAGGGGCGCGTGGTCGGTGCTGGGATAACGATGTAAGGTCGCAACGCTGTCGCGCGCCGCCTCGATCGCCTTGGGGCTGGGGCCGAACGGGTTCTCGTTCGAACTCAGCTTGATCACATGCTCGACCCCGGCCACATGCGACTGGCCGCCCTGATAGAGCGCGATGTCCATAATGCCGGGTTGAGGGGTGATCTTGTTCATAAGAGGCTCCGTTGATTGGAGCCTCTCATACCCGTCTCAACGCGTTGAGAAAAGCGGCAATTCCGTCACGCCGCTTTGAAGCGGGCGGTTGCCGGGTCAGCACTGTAATAGGGCGCGAATTCCTCTGTCCGGCGGGACAGGTCGTTGACGCTGTCGATGATGAACTGAACCGTCTCTTCGCTCATCAAATACGAGAAGTTCAGGCGTACCCATCCCGGTTTCTTCATCTCTTCCCCGGCGGACAGCGCTGCGTGCAATTCCTCCGACGTTTCCCGATCGATCCCCAACAGACGATGCGCATAGGGCCCGGCACAGGCACAGCCGCCCCGCGCCTGAATACCGTAGATATCGCTGAGCATCCGGGTGAACAGTTGCTGATGCACCGGCTGACCCGAGTTGTCCCGCACCAGGAACGAATAGATCGGCAGGCGATGTGGATTGTCAGTGCCCAGCAGGGTCAGGTTCGGGTTGTTACCCCACCCTTCCAACGCCATGCGGTTGTACTGCGCCTCGCGGCGGGAAATCTCATGGGTGCCCACCACATCCTTGACGATGAACGCCAGCGCCGCGCGGATATCCCCGATCACGTTGGGCGTTCCGGCCTCTTCCCGCGCCGCCAAATCCTCGCTGTAGTCATGCCGCCACGGTGAGACGAAACTAACCGTTCCGCCGCCCGGCCAACTGGGGCATGTGCGTTTCACAGCGTTCTGGTTGACGATCAGCACGCCCGAAGCACCCGGTCCGCCCGGAAACTTATGTGGTGAAACAACGATGGCATCCTTGCGCGCATTCTCCGGCCCCATATCCATCGGCAGGTAGGGACCGCCGCCTGCGTAATCCCAAACCGACACCGCACCATGCGCCTTGAGCAACCGGGTGATCGGGTCCGGATCTGTGATGATCCCGGTAACATTCGATGCGGCCGAGAACGACCCGATGATCAGATCGGAACCGGCATTATCGACCAACGCCCGCTCCAGCGCGGCAAGATCAACGCCCCCCTCGGCGGCTTCGGGGATCTCGATCACCTGCGCCTTGCTTTCGCGCCAGGGCAGAATGTTCGAGTGGTGCTCGTACGGCCCAATTAAAACAACCGGCCGGTCAGCCGCATCCGTACCCAACAAACTGACCAGCCGGTTCAGACCCGCAGTGGCGCCGGACCCGGTGAAGATCACCGCGTCTTCCCCCCTCGCGCCAACGATGCGGGCTATCTCTGCGCGTGCTTCACGGCGCAGACGGGTCACGTAAGACCCGCAATAGGAGGCCTCGGTATGGCTGTTGGCATAGAAGGGCAGCACCTCATGGGCGACAAAATCCTCAACCTGCCGCAGCGCACGGCCCGAGGCGACGTAATCCGCATAAACCAGCGGGACGTCCCCATGCAGACCCGGGATCAGAACGTTCTCTCCGATCAACCCGTCGCGCAGACTTGAATTGTGAGTGGTGGACAGAATGTCCGCACGAAATTTGGACAGGGTCATGGCAAGGGCTCCGTATTGCCCTTCTAATGTGATTTGGTTTTCCCGAGGAAACTTCACCTTTCTTTTGACAGCTCCTTCTCTTTTTGTGTCATATGACTTCATATGGCACAGAAAATAGATCAAATTGACAAACGCATCCTGCGTGAGCTGCAAACCGACGCCACGTTGTCGCAACGCGAACTGGCGGATCGGGTTGGCTTATCACAAAATGCCTGCTGGCGACGACTGAAGGCATTGAACGAGGATGGCGTGATCATTGGCTCAACCGCCCGGATCGCACGCGAGAAACTGGGGTTGAGCCTTGTGGTCTTCGTCATGCTGCGCACCCGGCACCACTCGACCGAGTGGCTGCAGGCCTTTCGCAGCCATGTTCTAACCATTCCCGAGGTGGTGGATTTCCACCGCATTGGTGGCGACTATGACTATCAGTTGAAAGTCGTGACCGAGGACATGGCGTCGTATGACAAAGTCTATCAACGCCTGATCGAGAAGGTCGAACTGGACAGCGTGACCTCATATTTTGCGATGGAAGCGATCGCCGAGGGGCGACCGCTGCCAATCTGAGTTCAGCCAAGCCCAAGCATCGTTTTCATACCGCCAATGAAGGTAGCATCATCCAGAGCCTTGCGGTTGTCCAACAATTCAACCGCATCGGCCCCGGCCCGATAGCGCAGCGTGTCCGTCCCGTCCGTCACCGCGTTCAGGATGACTTCGGCCACGACACTGGGCGACGAGGTGCGTTCGGCCATTTCCTCGGACCCCCATGTGCTGAACAGGGCCTGCACCACAGGCTGGTATTCGTTCATGCTTTCATCATTGACGAAATCGAAGGACCGACCGCCGAAATCGGTGGCGATCAGGCCGGGTTCGACGATCTTCACCTTGATACCGGCGGCAGCAAGTTCGTAATGCAGCGACTCCGACAGGCCTTCGACCGCGAATTTTGTACCATGATACAGCGCTCCGAGTGGGAAGGTGATCTGCCCACCGATGGACGAGATATTAACGATGCACCCCGACCCGTTAGCCCGCATATGCGGCAACACAGCCTTGGTCACGGCCAGCAGACCAATCACGTTTGTGTCGAACTGCCGCCGGATCCGGTCCATCGGAAAGGCCTCCAACGGTCCATAAGCGCCGTAACCTGCGTTGTTCAGCAGCACATCAATCTGGCCAAACCGCGCGATCCCTTCTGCGAACGCCGCCGTGATCGAAGCCTCGTCGGTGACATCCAGCCGGGTGACAAGAACATTCTCGAGCTGCGCCAACTCGGTTTCTTTCTCGGGACTGCGCATGGTGGCGATGACATTCCAGCCTTTTTGCTGAAACAGTTCAGCAGTGACTTTGCCGATGCCGGACGACGCGCCGGTAATGAGGATGGTTTGTGCCATAATCGTTCTCCACTAGGATAGGCCTGGCACACAGATAGGCCCTTGCGCCGCTTGTGGCATGCCGGATTCTCCTCAACTTCTGCCTATTCCTCTGAACCTTCGGGTTTTCACTGGTCAGGCATGGTCGGGCAGAATACTCATGAACGGAGTGCGAGGCCGGACATGACACAAACTGATCTGATTGCGGAAATCTGCGAAACCGTGCGTGGTCAACCCGAAGATGCGCAGTTCTACCCAACTGCGCTGGACGGTCTGGGGCTGCTGCACGACGTCAAAACCAAGTCCATCGAAGCCCAAGTCTACGATCCTATTGTCTGCCTGGTTCTACAAGGCAGAAAAGAAACCCGCATTGGCGACCGGCTGGTTCATTTCGGAGCGGGAGACTCCCTGATCGTCAGCCACGCACTGCCGGTTTTGGCTTCGGTCACCGAGGCGAGCCGTCAGACACCCTATGTGGGTCTGGTTCTTTCGCTGGACCTATCCGTTCTGCGTGGCCTCTACGATGAGGTTGAGACTGCACCATCCCAGCCTGAAGAAGCCCTCAGCCTGGCCGTATCTCAAGCCTCGGACGAGATGGTCGACGCTATGGCCCGCCTGTTTCGCGCCAGCCAGACCGCGATGGACCGGCAAGTACTTGCGCCGATGATCAGCCGAGAAATCCACTATCGGTTGCTGCAGGCGGATCACGGGGGGATGTTGCGACAAATGCTGTGGCGTGACAGTGCCGCCAGCAGGATTGCACGGGCCATTGACCTCATCCGGGCGGATTTCCGAACCCAGTTACCCGTATCCGACCTTGCGCACACAGCGGGTATGAGCGTTTCGGCCTTTCACGCTCATTTCAAATCGGTCACCGCGAAGTCACCGTTGCAGTACCAAAAAGACCTGAGGCTGCTCGAAGCGCGCAGGCTGCTGTCCCATCGCGGGCTCAGTGTATCCCAGACCGCTTTTGAAGTGGGGTATGAAAGTCCGACGCAATTCAGCCGAGAATACTCGCGCAAATTCGGCGTCTCTCCGCGACAGGACATCGGATCGCCGAGCGCAGCCTGAACAGGACCATAGCGAAACGAAAAAGGCCGCGCAGGTTGCGCGGCCTCGAAACTCTCGGTGTCGGCGAAGATTAGTTCTTCGCGTAGAATTCGACGACCAGGTTCGGTTCCATCATGACCGGGTAAGGCACATCGCTCAGGCCCGGTGCGCGCACGAAGGTCGCGGTCATTTTCGAGTGATCGGCGTCGATGTAGTCAGGCACATCACGCTCGGCCAGGCCAACGGCTTCCAGAACAACAGCCAGCTGCTTGGACTTGTCACGTACTTCGATGACGTCGCCTTCTTTGACACGGTAGCTGGGGATGTTGACCCGCTTGCCGTTCACTTTGACGTGGCCATGGTTCACGAACTGACGTGCAGCAAAAACGGTCGGCACGAACTTGGCGCGGTAAACGACGGCGTCCAGGCGGCGCTCCAGCAGACCGATCAGGTTTTCACCGGTGTCGCCTTTGACACGCTCGGCTTCGGCGTAGATGCGACGGAACTGCTTCTCGGTCAGGTCGCCGTAATAGCCTTTCAGCTTCTGCTTGGCGCGCAGCTGCAGACCGAAGTCCGACAGTTTACCCTTGCGGCGCTGACCGTGTTGGCCGGGGCCATATTCACGACGGTTGATCGGGGATTTCGGACGACCCCAGATGTTTTCGCCCATCCGGCGGTCGATTTTGTACTTGGCAGACGTGCGTTTGGTCACGGCTGATCTCCTTCGTTATGATCGAGGCCCTGCGGGCCACTATGAAGGGCGTTGTCCTCTTGAGGTTTCCCCCATGACAGGCATCCCCTTGCGGGGGCCACCAACACCAATGAAGCCGCGCTTATATCCGTGAAATCGGCAGAGTCAACATGCCGCCCTGAATAGAACCGAAATTTCCGCCAGGAAAACTTGGTTACTTTAGGGACGTCTTAATCAGCCCTGCGACCAGCCGTGATCGCATACCGATGGTCCGGCTCATCCAGGCTTTGCTTTGAACGGGTTGGGAACGCGACAACGGTGTTATCCATCCGCGTCGCATCGTCAGCGCGGCACTCGCTTGCAGTGATGTCACTGATCCAGAATTCCTGATCCCGTGCTGGGTAGTCCCCTTCAAAGACCAGCAGCGGCACTGATTCTCCTGCAATTGGAAACAAGGTTGCTGTGAAAGTCTGCGCGCCGTTGGTTAATACCAGTAGGCCACTGGCTTCTTCCGGCAAGCTCTGGACCTGAGCGCAATGTTCCAGCGTCGCAGCAGCACTGGCGCCGACAGTCCCGGCCCATTCCACCGCCCTCGCAGCAGTTTCAACAAGATAACGCGCTTGTCCGCGCCATGACCAAGCTGCGCCGATAGTCAGATAGGACAAAGGCGCCGCCTCAAGTCCATCAATTTCTGTCTGACTCCACAATATGGCTTTACGACCGTTTTGTCCGGCTCTCATTGTACCCGCCTGCACTTTCAACTCACCACTAACGATTAGGCAACTCTTATCAACGCAAAATAAGGCGGAAAAGAGACGTTAACGTAGCATTAACGAATTTGTTGCTTAAGGGAATCATCTAGCAAGTAATATTGGGGGGAAGGCATTAACGAGTGGTGAAGTTCCCGCAGAATTGCGCTTGGTCAAACCTTCGCCCGATCAATCAGCCTCATCCAGGTCGAATACAGGGTCTAGCACAAGTACCAGTCGCGTTTCACCCGTGCCTGCAATCGGTGGTGAGCGGTGCACCAGACCTACGGGTGGGTCCTGCGGCCACAGCGTGCCACGCATGACCATCGGAGCACCGGTCGAGACGGTGAAAACCCGCGTTGGATCTTCGCCATCTGTCGAAATGCCGTATTGTGTGCCGGTGCCCCGATAGGTGCAGATCAGACGCGCATAGATCGCGTCGATATGAAATTTCCGGCAGGCGTTGGTGCTGATCGCGTCCAATCGAAGGCGCAGATAGGGTGCACGCATGATCTTGGCAAAACCTGCAGCCAAATCAGCGATGTCCTTTTCGAACCAATTGCGTTCAGCCGTGTCTTCCATACCTGCGATGTCGCACAAATGCCTTAGGGCATTTGGGATCGCGTCGGTGCGAAGAACAAGACGCGCCGTTGGCAGTTGCGATGGATCAAGCGCATCAACCCATGCCTGAAACTCTGAACCAAGCTGACGCCGCCAAATCGTCGCGGCGCACCCCGGCTTTTCAATTTCTGCCAATCCAGCCGAGGTGTCGGCCACACCAACACCCACCGCTGCATCATTAAATTCCGTTTGGATAAAGCTCATGCGGCATCCTCCACGCGGCGCCAAAGCGGGAATGGATCAGGCAGGTCAATGGGCAGAACGTCCGGTCCAGAGGCGACCGCCTCAGACAGCAAACAGGCGTCAAGCCGGGACTTCAACAGCGGCCAGTCGATACCCGCACCGATAAAGACCAACTCTTGCCGCCGGTCGCCCCATGGCTCTGCCCAGTGCTGTTTGATGTAATCCAGCACCGAGGGGTGGTCCGGCCACCGGGTATCGGGCACCGACGCCCACCACGTGCCAATCGGCTGAACGCTCGACAGGGCACCGGCGAGGGAAAACTCGGCCACCCATTCGGGCCGTGTTGCGATCCAGAAATGCCCCTTTGCCCGGATCACACCCGGCAAGTCACCGTTGAGCAGGGCCAGAATTTTCTCGGGCTCAAACGGCTGACGGGCGCGGTAGACATAAGACGCAACCCCGTATTCTTCGGTTTCCGGGACGTGGTCGGCGAAACCGTAAAGCTCTTTAACCCACATCGGATGTTGATGGGCTGCTTCGAAATCGAACAAGCCGGTATCCAGAATAGAGTCGCTGTCGACTTCGGAGTGGTTCGTCTCGATGATCTTTGCGTCCGCGTTCAGGCTGCGGATGATTTTACGAGCGGCGTCGGTGCGTTCCGGCCCCGCATCATCAATCTTGTTTAGGATGACAACGTCAGCAAACTCGATCTGGTCCGTTAGCAGATGAACCAGCGTACGCTCATCGCCTTCACCCATCGTTTCGCCGCGGTCATGCAGGAAATCATGGCTGGAGAAGTCCTTGAGCAGGTTCACGGCGTCGACGACAGTAACCATCGTGTCAAGGCGGGCAACATCGGAAAGGCTTTCGCCGTCCTCGTCACGGAAATCAAAAGTCGCCGCGACGGGCAAGGGTTCCGAGATGCCGGTAGACTCGATCAACAGATAGTCGAACCGACCTTCCGCAGCCAGCCGCCGCACTTCATCCAGCAAGTCATCGCGCAGCGTGCAGCAGATGCAGCCATTCGACATCTCAACCAGCGTCTCATCGGTACGGCTTAGTTCGGTTTCGGCACGTACCAGATCAGCGTCGATATTCACCTCAGACATATCGTTGACAATGACGGCAACACGTCGACCTTCGCGGTTGTTCAGCGCGCGGTTCAAAAGGGTAGTTTTTCCGGCCCCGAGAAAGCCGGACAGGACGGTGACGGGAAGGCGGGTATCAGTCATGGCTTAGAAATTCTTCTTTCGTGGCGTTGTTGGGTTGATGGGCGCGCAGCATGTCAAGACTGCGCTGCAATTCGGGATGGCTGAGGTCACGCGCGATAACCACAATGCGGGAACGGCGGTCATCCCCAATCCAATTCTTCAGCGGGACGGGCGGGTCAAAAATGTGCTGCACGCCGTGAAACACAAAAGGCACGTCGATACCTTTGAGAAACACGATGCCTTTGACGCGCAGAATATCAGGTCCTTTGAGGGCGATCAGCGAGTCCAGCCAATAGTCAAAGGTGGAATCCTTGATCGGCGCATCCAGAATGATCGAAGCGGAACTGATCCGCGTATCATGAGGCGTCGGGGCAAACGCCAAAGGCTTGGGTTTGGAAAAACCGGAAAGGTTGGCCAACGGGTCTACTTCGGGCAGAGTAGGTGTCGTCCAGGTAATGGCATCCCTTTGGTCTACGTCCTTGCGTAGGCCGCTCAAACCCCAGAGCTTTTTCGGATCAAACTGCCCGGCCACGGGCCGCTCGATCCGGGCGGTGGGGTTCAGGCCGCTTAGCCGCCGTGAAAGAACATCTGCCTCGGGTTTGGAAACAAGATCGGTTTTGCTGAGCAGGATCAGGTCAGCCATCGCGACTTGCGAGACCGCCTCGAACTGCGCATCCAGCGTCTCGGACCCGTTGACCGCGTCCACGAGGGTCACCAAACCATCCATGCGGGTCGTGCGTGCCAGTTCAGGATCGACCAAAAGTGTTTGCAGAATGGGGCCCGGATCGGCAAGCCCCGTGGTTTCGATGACGATCCGTTCAAATTGAAGCAATCCGTCGTCGCGCCGCTCGACCAGATCTGCAATGGTCCCTGCCAAGTCCCCACGAATGGAACAACACAGACAGCCGGATTGCATCAGGATGACTTCATCCTCAACCGACTCGGTCAGATCATGATCCAACCCGGCCTCGCCGAATTCATTCACGATAACCGCGATTCTTCCGGCGGAGGCGGCAGATAGCACCGCATTCAGGAGCGTTGTCTTACCGGCGCCCAGAAAACCGGTCAGAACAGTGACAGGTATCCGTCTGTCTTTCGTGAAGTTTGCGTCTTGTGCTGCCTGGGAAATCACTGCTCTTTTCCTGATGTCATTATGTGATATCATAACATTGTTAGAAAAAATCTTACAAGCTGTCCAGATATGGATCGCCATTTCGTCCGAGAGTTCACGGATGATATTGAATGGAACAGACCTACGTTCGCATTGTTTACCGGTCAGACGTTTGGAGTACGTTAAGGATCGCAACAAATGGCACGAGGGAAAACTACGTCGTGCTGTCGATTTCTTCTAATAGTGTCCCGCTGCTGAGTTGGTATTGTGCCGCCGACGAGTGCGGCAAAACCAATATTTTATCAACGCCAACGATCTAACTTTCCCACCGAACTCCAACTAAGCCAGATCCTCTCCGGGCTCTTTTTTGTCATTGGGTCTGGGCAAAAACGGGTTTGACGCCGAGAAATGGCAGCTCGGCGTCAAGAAGGGTCATCTTATATGTCGATCAACAAAACCGACACAGCCCTCTAACCACATTTCGAATGGCCGCAGCTACGACAGGTCATGCACCCTTCAATCATCACCATATCGAACTGGCCGCAGGACGGGCAGGCCTTGCCGCGTGGCGCATCCATGTTGACAACCTGCGCTTGCGGATCAGACTTCAGCCCCATCCCTTCCCCCTCAAGGAAACCAATATTGATCAGGTGTTGTTCGATTACTCCACCGATCGCGGCCAGGATCGAGGGTATATACTTGCCCTTCACCCAGGCCCCGCCACGCGGATCGAACACGGCCTTCAGCTCTTCGACGACAAAAGAGACATCACCGCCACGACGGAACACTGCCGAGATCATCCGGGTTAAGGCCAGCGTCCACGCATAGTGTTCCATGTTCTTCGAGTTGATGAACACCTCGAAGGGGCGGCGACGTCCGCCGATAACGATATCGTTTATGGTCAGGTAGATCGCGTGCTCACTGTCGGGCCATTTCAGCTTGTAGGTCGACCCTTCCAACGACTGCGGCCGGTCTAGCGGCTCGGACATATATACGACCTCACCCCCATCGACCTCATGCGGGGCGGCCGCGCTTTCACCCGGCGCGGTGTCTGCGCTTTCCGACACGGTCAGTACGGAACCCGTAACATCGTTCGGGCGATAGGTGGTGCAGCCTTTGCAACCCTGATCCCAGGCCTGCATGTAGACATCCTTGAACGCGTCAAAGCTGATATCTTCAGGGCAGTTAATCGTTTTGGAAATCGAGCTGTCGATCCATTTCTGCGCTGCAGCCTGCATCTTCACGTGATCCGACGGAGAGAGCGTCTGCGCGTTGACGAAATAGTCCGGCAGAGACTTGTCGCCGAACTTGTCACGCCACATCTGCACGGCATAGTCCACGACCTCTTCCTCGGTACGCGAGCCATCCTTTTGCAGCACCTTACGCGTGTAAGCATATGCAAAGACCGGCTCAATCCCCGAAGAAACATTGCCCGCGTACAGGGAAATCGTGCCTGTGGGCGCTATCGAGGTTAGCAGAGCGTTGCGGATGCCGTGCTCGCGGATCGCTTCGCGCACGTCGTCGTCCATCTGCTGCATGGTGCCGCTGGCCAGATACTTGTCGGCATCGAACAGAGGGAACGCGCCTTTTTCCTTCGCCAAATCCACCGACGCCAGATACGCGGCGCGGGCGATCGCTTTCAGCCAGCGCTCGGTCTGACGCGCCGCCTCGTCGGACCCATAGCGCAGGCCCTGCATCAGCAGCGCATCGGCCAGTCCGGTCACACCCAGCCCGATCCGGCGCTTGGCCTGCGCCTCGGTGGCCTGTTCGGGCAGAGGGAACTTCGACGCATCCACCACATTGTCCATCATGCGAACAGCAGTGGCTACCAGTTCTTGCAGCGCCTCCTCGTCCAGATGTGCGGCGTCTTCGAACGGCTCGGCAACCAACCGGGCCAAATTAATAGACCCCAGCAGGCACGCGCCATACGGCGGCAGGGGCTGTTCGCCACAGGGGTTGGTGGCCGCGATGGTCTCGACATAGCTCAGGTTGTTGGCCTGATTGATCCGGTCGATAAAGATCACGCCGGGCTCGGCATAATCATACGTGGCCTGCATGATCTTGTTCCACAGATCACGTGCCTGAACGGTGTGATAGACCTTGTCACCGAACACCAGCTCCCAAGGCCCATCGGCTTTGACGGCCTCCATGAACGGATCGGTCACCAGCACTGACATGTTGAACATGCGCAGGCGCGCCGGGTCAGATTTCGCGGTGATGAACTGTTCAATATCCGGGTGATCGCAGCGCATCGTCGCCATCATCGCCCCACGGCGCGAACCTGCAGACATGATCGTCCGGCACATCGCATCCCATACATCCATGAACGACAGCGGCCCCGAGGCATCCGCAGCCACCCCGTGCACATCGGCGCCACGCGGTCGGATGGTCGAGAAATCATAACCGATCCCCCCACCCTGCTGCATGGTCAGCGCGGCCTCTTTAAGCATGTCGAAAATGCCGCCCATGCTGTCGGGCACGGTGCCCATGACGAAACAGTTGAACAGGGTCACCTGCCGCGCGGTGCCGGCGCCTGCGGTGATGCGACCGGCAGGCAGGTATTTGAAATCTTCCAGCGCCTCAAAGAACTTTTCTTCCCAATGGGCCGGGTCTTTTTCCACCCGCGCAAGATCGCGGGCGATGCGCCGCCAGCTGTCCTCGACCGTGTGGTCGATGGGCGTGCCATCTGCCTTTTTGAAACGGTATTTCATGTCCCAGATCTGCTCGGCGATGGGGGCGGCAAAGCGGCTCATTGGCGATTCCCTGTGTTAGAAGAGGGATACAGACTATCATCTACTAAACCTTGATGACAATCGCGCATGAGCTACAATGGATAGATAGTCGATGGACGACTCTGTGGGAAAGCTGTGGATAAGTACGTAAACCTCATAAAACTCTCGGTCGGATCAGAGAGCATCGACTCGTTGATCGCGTGGCAGGATAGTCGCAGACCGCTGTATGAGGACGGCTGCCCCCGCCACGTCACCCGCATGTGGCCCAAGCGCGAAGACGAGATTCTGAACGGAGGATCAATCTATTGGGTCATCAAGGGCGTGATCCAATGCCGCCAACGTATCCTGCGGCTGGATGAGGTGCGCGGCGAGGACGGCATCCGCCGCTGCGGCATCGTACTGGACCCCGAGCTGTACCGCACCCAGACCGCGCTGAAGCGCCCGTTTCAGGGCTGGCGCTACCTGAAACCCGAGGACACCCCCGCCGATTTGCCCCAAGGCCGCGAACAAGACGACGCCCTGCCCGATGACCTCAACCGCGCCCTGGCAGAAATTGGCGTGCTTTAACGCAGCCGATCCAGAAGCTCGGACAGAACCGCCTTTTCCTCTGCATCACATTTCGCCACCCGGCTGCGCCACAGCGTCGCCTGCGATTGTAGGATCAGTCCGTCCGAAAGGATTTTCAGGTGGTTCGCCCGCAGGGTTTCCCCGGTCGAGGTAATATCGGCAATCGCCTCGGCGGTTTCGTTCTTCACCGTACCCTCAGTTGCACCCTGACTATCGACCAGAGTGTAATCGGCCACGCCCGCATCGGTCAGAAACTCGCGCACCAGCCGGTGGTACTTGGTCGCAATCCGCAGCCGGTGACAGTGTGTCCTGCGGAACGCCGCAGCCGCCGCGTCCAGATCGTCCAGCGTGTCCACATCCACCCAGCAGGCAGGCGTGGCAATGATCAGATCAGCCTTGCCAAACCCAAGCTGCGAAATCTCTTCGACCTGCTGTTCCCAGCGCGGCAGTTTTTCATGCACCAGATCGATGCCGGTAACGCCCATATGAATACGCCCTGCGGCCAGTTCGCGCGGAATCTCCCCGGCGGATAACAGGACCAGAGAAACGCCATCGATCCCCTCGACCTTGCCCGCATATTCCCGGTCCGATCCGCTGCGCGACAGGGTGATGCCGCGCTTTTCGAACCACGAGAAGGTTTTCTCCATCAACCGGCCCTTCGAGGGCACGCCCAGCTTCAGGCTCATTGCGCGCCCTCCTCAATCTCCAGCATCAGGTCCGGGCGGATGACGCCCCCCACAGCGGGGATTTCGGTGCCGTTACCCAGCTGTCGGGTCAGCGCGTCATAGCGCCCGCCGGTGGCAATTGGCGGCAGGTCTGGGCGGCCCTCAGCATAAAAGCCAAACACGAACCCGTCATAGTACTCCATCGAGGTTCGGCCATAAGCGGCTTCAAAATCCAATCGCTCCACATCAACGCCGCGCGCCTGCAGCGACGCGACCCGCGCCTCAAGCCGGTCCAGCGCCGGAGTGATTTGCGGCAGGTCCACCGCCACGTCGCGCAGTTGCTCCAGCGCAAAAGGCATGGTTTCACGCACGTTCAGCAGCGTTTCCAGCCCAGCCAGTTCGTTGTCGGAAATCGGCGGCGTGTCGCGATCTTCGCGCAGGGCCTCGATCCGTGCCTCAACTTCGGACGCGCGGCGCTTGCCGATCATGGGGATGTCGTTGTCCAACGGATTGTCCGCGTTCAACAGGGCGTCGCGCCCTTCCGGACCGGGTTTGCGCCCGGCGAAACGATCCAGCAAAACCCGGAACCGGCGCGGACGCCACAAGTGCCGCATCAGCGCTGTTTTGCGGCGATCTGTCGTGCGCAGGCCCTGAACGGCAGCAGTCAGGATACCAATGTCCCCGGTCGCCGCGCGCAAAGGCAGCCCGCGCAGTTGCAGCGCAAAAAGCGAGAAAACCTCGGCATCGGCCCCCGAGGGATCGTCGCGGTCAAAGACCTCGTAGCCCACCTGAATATACTCGTTCGAGCGATCCGGGTCGTGCTCCTGACGGCGGAACACCTCCCCGGAATAGGTATAGCGCGCGGGTTCTGCCCCTTCGCTCATGTGCATCTGCACCACCGGCATGGTGAAATCGGGGCGCAGCATCTGCTCACCCCGCAGCGCGTCCGAGGTCACATAGGCGCGTGCTCGGATATCCTCACCATAAAGGTCCAGCAGCGTTTCGGCCGGTTGCAGCAGCGGCGGGTCCACGACTTGCGCGCCTGCGGCCTCAAACCGGACGCGCATCATCGCGGCGCGGGCCTGTATCTGGGAACGGTTGGGCATGGCTCAGTCCTGACTGTCCAGAATTTCGCGCACCTTGGCGACCAGATCACCGCGCGGCACTTCGAACTGACTGGGGCGCTCTTTCCATTCCTCCAGCGTGGCGCTTTCGGCGATCTTTGCACCAAGAATCAGGTCCTTGATTTGGACGATGCCATTAGCCTTTTCGTCACCACCTTCGATCACCGCGATGGGCGAGTTCCGCTTGTCCGCATATTTCAGCTGATTGCCGAAGTTTTTGGGATTGCCCAGATAGACCTCGGCCCGAATACCGGCATTGCGCAGCTCGGCCACCATCGCCTGATAATCAGCCATGCGGTCGCGGTCCATCACGGTGACCACCACGGGGCCCGTGGCCTGCGCCGCGATCCGGCCCTTTTCGCGCAGGGCAGCCAACAGTCGGTCAACGCCGATGGAGACGCCGGTTGCAGGTACTTCCTGCCCGGTAAACCGCTTGACCAGATCATCATAACGCCCACCGCCCGAGACCGAGCCGAACTGCCGCTTGCGACCTTTCTCGTCGAAGATTTCAAAGGTCAGTTCGGCCTCATACACCGGCCCGGTATAGTAACCCAAACCACGCACGACCGATGGATCGATTTCGATCCGATCCGCACCGTACCCGCCAGCATCCAGCAACGCGCCGATCTGTTCCAACTCGGCAATACCATCCGCACCAATCTTGCTGTCACCCACAGCAGCGCGCAGGTTCGCCAGCGTGCCAGCTGTGTCCGCAGCCTTGGAGGTCAGGAAGGCAATCACCGGCTCAGCCTGATCGTCGCTGAGGCCAACACCGTCGATGAACGCACCCGAGGCATCCAGACGCCCCCTGGTCAGCAACTCGCGCACGCCCTGCTCGCCTACCTTGTCGAACTTGTCGATAGTCCGTAGGACGTTGTCGCGGGCGGCCGCGTCTTCACTGAGGCCCATCGCCTCAAGCACGCCATTCAGAACCTTGCGGTTATTCACACGCACCAGATAGTCGCCGCGAGGGATACCAACGGTCTCCAGCGTATCCGACAACATCGCGCAGATCTCGGCATCCGCAGCCATCGAGGCCGTTCCCACAGTATCCGCATCACACTGATAGAACTGCCGATAGCGCCCCGGGCCGGGCTTTTCATTCCGCCAGACCGGTCCCATCGCATAACGGCGATAGGGCGTCGGCAGATCGTTGCGGTGCTGCGCATAGACCCGGGCCAAAGGCGCGGTCAGGTCATAGCGCAGAGCCATCCAGTCGCCCTTGTTGTTTTCGTCGACTTCCTGCCACGCAAACACGCCCTCGTTCGGGCGATCCACGTCGGGCAGGAACTTGCCCAGCGCCTCAACGGTTTCAACCGCGCTGCTCTCTAACGCATCAAACCCATACCGATGATAGACGTCCGCAATAGTCCGCAGCATCTCGGTGCGCTGCGAGACTTCCTGGCCGAAATAGTCGCGGAACCCTTTGGGCGTAATTGCCTTGGGGCGGGGCTGTTTCTTGGGCTTGGCCATGTGGGGCGTCCTTGGGATTTTCATGTTCCGCGCGCGGTCTATCCCATGGCCCGCATCGGGGCAAGGCGCGCTTTTGCTGGCCTTGGCGTCACAGGGTCGCTATGACCGGCGCAAGACACAGGAGTCCCCCATGCAGCATCTGGAAGAACAGATCGCCCATCTAACCCGCACTGTCGAAGAGCTGAACACGGTCGTCACCCGCCAGCAGTCCGAAATCGACCAACTGACCCGCCGCGTCGAGATGCTGTTGCAGCGCGAGGCCGAACGGGCGCAGGAAGGATCAGGCGGGGTCGTGTTCGGAGACGAACGCCCTCCACATTACTAATAGATCACAGACCCAGCGTCGTCTTCACGGCGTTGTCGACCACGCCGCCCAATAGGGCATCCTTGTCCGCAGCGCATCCTTCCGAAAGCGCAGCAATAAACGCTTCCCGCAGTTGGGCTTTTTCCTCCTCAGTGGTCGCGTGATCTTCGATATTGATCTGGCGATTGTAGAGCGATAGGGCCGTCATCTTTCCAACAACAGCCACAACAAATTCTTCATCACCATCTGCTTCCTCGGCTATCGAGGCGCAAGTGTAGTGCATGACTGGCAAGGCGTCCTGTATCATCTGTTCAGCCGCTTCATCAGCCGTCACCACACACGGAGCCGCCAGAATTGCGGCGCAAGCGGACATTCCAAGTTTAAAAAAACGCATCGCCATCACTTCTTCCAGTTATGCCCGATTATGGCCCCGGCCACGCCGCCGATCGCCGCGCCCTTGCCATCGCCGACCAGCGCCCCGACACCCGCGCCGATCAGCGCGCCCTCGATCGTCTTTTTCTTCTTGTCATCCTTGCTATCCGCCAATCCAGCGGAAGCCGAAACCAACGCAAACGACGCTGCCGCCGCAAAGGTCAGAGTCCTTAATCCAATCGTCGAAATTGCCATTTCGGTGCCCTCCCGTGACACGCCCCAAATGAGGCAATAATCACAGCCTAGCCGCACAAAAACATTGTGGCAACAAATGGCTGGCTCAGATTTCCTCTACTTCGGTCACGCCATCCAGCGATTTGATAGCGCCCTTGATCTGCGGGTTGATCGGGAAATCCTGACCCAGATCCATCTCAACATCGCCCGGCAGGCCCGGGTCCATCAGGAAGATATGGATCGGCCCTTTGGAGGCCCGCTTGGCCGCACCGGCCGCGTCCTCCAGCACCTTGGCGACGGTTGCCACCACCCCCGGCTCGTCCACGAAAATCCGCAACCCGGTCGCTCCGGCCTCGGCCACGACTGCATCCACCGGCCCCACCGAACGGCCCAGCAGTTTCAGCTGATCGGCCTCCATCGTGGCCTCGGCGGTCAGCACCACCTGCGCGCCGGTTTCCAGAAACTCACGCGATTTCTCCAGCGTTTCAGAGAACAACGTGACCTCATAGGCCCCCGTCGGGTCCGAGAGTTGGGCGAATGCGAACCGATTGCCACGCGCGGATTTTCGTTCCTGCCGCCCGGCTACAACGCCTGCCATCTTGGCGATGAAGGGGCCAGAGCGCGCCTTGTCCGTTACTTCGTCGAGTGTCAGCACCTGCTTACGTTTCAGCGCGGGCATATAGTCGTCCAGCGGATGACCCGAGAGGTAGAAGCCGATGGCCTTGAATTCTTCGCTTAGGCGTTCCGCAGGTAGCCAGTCGGGTGTGGGCGACAGACGGGGTTCGGGCAGGTCGTCCCCAGCTTCACCAAACAACGACACTTGGTTCGAGTTTTTCTGGTCGTGGATCGCAGCCGAATACTGCACCAGCGGATCGAGGCTTTCGAACACACGACGACGGTTCTTGTCGAGCTGATCAAAAGCTCCAGCCCTCGCCAGCATCTCCAACGGGCGCTTGCCGACTTTCTTAAGATCAACGCGACGGGCAAAGTCGAACAAGTTCACAAAAGGCTTGTCCCCGCGTCCCTCGACCACGAGGTTCATCGCCTCAGCGCCAACATTCTTTAGCGCGCCCAGCGCGTAGACCAGTTCGCCATTCACGACGTCGAAGGTGGCCAAGGATCGGTTCACGCAAGGCGGCACATAGGGCAACTCGAGGCCCTTGCGGACCTCTTCAAAATAGATCGCCAGCTTGTCGGTCAGGTGGATATCGCAGTTCATGACGCCCGCCATGAACTCGACCGGGTGGTTCGCCTTCAGCCAGCCGGTCTGATAGCTGACCACCGCATAGGCGGCAGCGTGGGATTTGTTGAAGCCGTAGTTTGCGAATTTCTCCAGCAGGTCGAAAACTTCGCTAGCCTTCTTGGCATCCACACCATTCTCACCCGCGCCCTTTTCGAATTTTGGGCGTTCGGCGTCCATCGCCTCTTTGATCTTTTTACCCATCGCTCGGCGCAGCAGGTCGGCACCACCAAGGGAGTACCCAGCCATGACCTGAGCGATCTGCATCACCTGTTCCTGATAAACGATGATGCCCTGCGTTTCCTCAAGGATATGGTCGATCAGTGGATGAACCGAGGTGATTTCGCGCAGCCCGTTCTTGACCTCACAATAGGTCGGAATGTTCTCCATCGGGCCGGGGCGGTAGAGGGCCACAAGGGCCACGATGTCCTCGATACAGGTGGGCTTCATACGCTTGAGCGCATCCATCATCCCCGAGGATTCAACCTGAAACACCGCTACCGTTTTCGCTGCTGAATAAAGCTTGTACGTCGCCTCGTCATCCAGCGGAATGGCGTTGATCTGGTTTTCGGCCCCTTCTGCCGGTTCATAAAGTTCGGTGCCGTCCGCCGCGATATGCAAGGGACGCCCGGACTTGAAAATGATATCCATCGCGTTCTGGACCACGGTCAGGGTTTTCAGGCCCAGAAAGTCGAACTTTACCAGCCCGGCCTGTTCCACCCATTTCATGTTGAACTGGGTTGCCGGCATGTCGGACCGCGGATCCTGATATAGAGGCACCAACGCGTCCAGCGGGCGATCACCGATCACTACCCCCGCCGCGTGGGTTGAAGCGTTGCGCAGCAGCCCTTCGACCTGCTGGCCGTAGGTCAGCAGACGGTCCACCACCTCTTCGTTCCGCGCCTCTTCGCGCAGGCGCGGTTCGTCTTTCAGCGCTTTTTCGATGGAGACGGGCTTGACCCCTTCCACCGGGATCATCTTTGACAGGCGGTCGACCTGCCCGTACGGCATCTGCAGAACCCGACCGATGTCGCGAACGGCGGCCTTCGACAACAACGCACCGAAGGTGATGATCTGCCCCACTTTGTCGCGGCCATATTTCTGCTGCACGTAACGGATCACTTCCTCGCGGCGGTCCATACAGAAGTCGATGTCGAAGTCGGGCATCGAGACCCGCTCGGGGTTCAGAAACCGTTCGAACAGCAGAGAATAGCGCAGCGGGTCAAGGTCGGTGATCGTCAGCGCATAGGCCACCAGCGAACCCGCACCCGAGCCCCGCCCCGGCCCGACCGGGATGTCGTGATCCTTGGCCCATTGGATAAAGTCCGCAACGATCAGGAAGTAACCGGGGAAGCCCATCCCTTCGATGATGTCGAGTTCAAAATCCAACCGCTCCTGATATTCCTCGGGCGTCACCGCATGCGGGATCACGGCCAGTCGTTTCTGCAGGCCTTCATTCGCGATGCGGCGCAGCTCAGCCACCTCGTCATCAGCAAATTTCGGAAGGATCGGATCGCGGCGAAAGGCCATGAAGGCGCAGCGTTTGGCGATCTCTACGGTGTTCTCGATGGCCTCGGGCAGGTCCGCGAATAGGGTCACCATCTCCTGCTGCGATTTGAAGTAGTGCTGCGCGGTCAGACGGCGGCGACCTTCCTGCTGGTCGACATAGGCACCCTCGGCGATACAGATCAGCGCGTCATGCGCCTCGTACATGTCCGTTGTAGGGAAATAGACGTCGTTAGTCGCAACCAGCGGCAGGTTCTTGGCATAGGCCATCTCGACATGGCCGCGCTCGGTCAGGCGTTCGGCCTCGGGTTGTCCACCCTCGCCCGGATGGCGCTGCAGTTCGACATAGAGCCGATCCGGGAACATCGCCGCCAACCGATCAATCAAAGCCTCAGCCGCCGGGCGCTGACTTTGCTGCAGCAACATCCCAACCGGCCCGTCCGGTCCTCCGGTCAGGCAGATCAGCCCGTCCGACCGGTCCGCAAGTTCCTCCAATGTGACTTGCGGTAGCTGCCCGCCCTTATCCACGTAAAGGCACGAGCTGAGCTTCATCAGGTTCTCATAGCCCACCTCGGACTGCGCCAGCAGCACCAGCGGCGCGGGCGCTTTGGGCTTTTCCCCCGGCTGCGCCTGCAAATACGTCAGGTCGACCTGACAACCCATGATCGGCTGCACCCCGGTCCCGCTGGCGGTGACCGAGAATTCCAGCGCCGAGAACATCGAATTGGTGTCTGTCACCGCGACGGCGGGCATCTCCATCTTCTCGCAAAGCGCGGGCAACTTTTTCAGCCGCACGGCGCCTTCCAACAGGGAATATTCGGTGTGAACACGGAGGTGAATGAATCGAGTAGTACTGCTCATACCGCCTACGCTATCCCAGCCTGCAGCCCGGCAAAAGCAGGAACCGACGCTTTGGAATGCCTAAAAAATCATCGCGGATTATTCGGTTTTTTCAGAAGGTGCTTCGGGGTTGACCGAGCGTCGCCTGCAAAAAGCGCTTTATTTACAAGCGACTGCCATCTACACAAACGCGGCATTCACAAGCAGTGCCTGCCTAATGGTGCATCATATAGGCAGTTTTTCTTGCCAGAGAACCTGCCCTGTTTCTAACATCTGATGGCAAGCTATCCGCCCGCCACTCTTTCTACGTCGCATCGAAGGAGGGCACCCAAGGGCGCAACCGGGTAAGGCGACGGGTTTCTCGAATGAAAATCACGTTTCTTCTGAACGGAGAGACAGTGGACCTGGCGGATGTCGATCCGACAGCGACCCTGCTGGACTGGCTGCGCGAAGATCGCGGCCTGACCGGCACCAAGGAGGGCTGCAACGAAGGCGATTGCGGTGCCTGCACCGTCATGGTGACGGATGAGGGCGGCGCCAAGGCGTTGAATTCCTGCATCCTGTTCCTACCGCAGCTACACGGCAAAGCGGTGCGCACTGTCGAAGGCGCCAGCGGCCCGAATGGAGAAGCCCATCCGGTACAGCAGGCCATGGTCGACCTGCATGGATCGCAATGCGGTTTCTGCACGCCTGGATTTGTTATGTCTATGGTTGCAGGCCATGCGAACGGCGCGACGGATCACGACACCCAGCTTGCTGGCAACCTGTGCCGTTGCACAGGGTATGCGCCGATCATCCGCGCGGCTAAAGCGGCCGAAGAACACCCCGTTCCGGTTTGGGTGAAAGACCAGCCTGTCGCTGTGCAGGCATCACTGATGTTGCCCGGTTCGTCCGACGAACTGGCGACAGTATTCGCCAAGAACCCGGAGGCCACTCTGGTTGCCGGGGCAACAGATGTGGGGCTGTGGGTCACCAAGCAATTGCGCGATCTGGACCCGGTGATCTTCCTAAATCGCTGCGAGGACCTGAAACAGATCACGATCACCGAAGACGAGGTTCGGTTTGGCGCGATGGTCGATATGAACCGGATGGGAGAAGCGCTGGCTGACCTCCACCCCTCTTACGCCGTAATGATCCGCCGCTATGCCAGCGTTCAAGTGCGCCACGCCGCGACCGTCGGTGGCAACATTGCCAATGGCTCGCCCATTGGGGACAACCCGCCTGCGCTGATCGCCTTGGGCGCAACTTTGCACCTTCGCAAAGGTGAAGCGCGCCGATCCCTTCCTTTGGAAGAGTTCTTCATCGACTATGGCAAGCAGGACCGCGCTCCGGGTGAGTTCGTCGAGGCCGTAAGCTTCCCGCGTCAGGCAGATCGCCTGAAAACCTACAAACTCAGCAAGCGGTTCGATCAGGATATCTCGGCCGTTTGCGGGTGTTTCAATATCACCGTTACAGACGGCACCGTCATGCACGCGCGCATCGCCTTTGGCGGCATGGCTGGTACTCCGAAACGGGCAACCAATGTCGAGGCCGCACTCATCGGCAAACCCTGGGCGCGCGAGACGATTGACGCCGCGCTTCCTGCCTTTGCCGACGATTATTCACCACTCACGGACATGCGCGCATCGGCCACCTATCGTCTGGAAACCGCCAAAGCGATGCTCGAGAGGTATTTCCTCGAAGATCAGGGCGAAGTGACCAACGTGCTGGAGGTGTCGGCATGAGCGTGACCAAACCCCTCCCCCATGACGCCGCGCCTCTGCATGCGTCTGGTTCGGCGCGATACGTGGATGACATTCCGACACCCAAGGGCTCTCTGCATCTGGCCTTTGGCCTCAGCCCGATTGCCAAGGGCAAGATCACCGCGATGGATCTGTCGGCGGTCAAGGACGCCGACGGCGTGGTCATGGTGATGACCGCCGATGATCTGCCCTTTGCCAACGATGTCTCGCCCTCAATCCATGACGAGCCGCTGCTGTCGGACGGCACGATTCACTATATCGGCCAGCCGGTTTTCCTTGTGGTCGCCACCAGCCATCTGGCCGCCCGCAAGGCGGCTCGACTGGGCAAGATCGACTATGCCGAGGAGAAGGCGATTCTGACGGTCGAAGACGCCCTCGCCGCTGACAGCCGGTTCGAGGAAGGCCCGCGCATCTATGCCAAGGGCGATGCAGATGCGGCCATCGCGGGTTCGGCCCATGTGATCGAAGGGGGATTTGAACTCGGCGGTCAGGAGCATTTCTATCTGGAAGGTCAGGCCGCGCTGGCTGTGCCGAATGAAGGCGCGGATATGCTGGTGCATTCATCGACCCAACACCCGACCGAGATTCAGCACAAGGTGGCCGACGCTCTGGGCGTTCCCATGCACGCCGTGCGTGTTGAAACCCGCCGCATGGGTGGAGGGTTCGGCGGCAAGGAAAGCCAGGGCAACGCGCTGGCCGTGGCCTGCGCCATAGCGGCCCGCGCAACCGGTAAAGCCTGCAAGATGCGCTATGACCGCGACGATGACATGATCATCACGGGCAAACGCCACGCCTTCCGCATCTCTTATAAGGCCGGGTTTGATGAGCATGGCCATATTCAGGGCGTCTCGTTCCTGCACCACGCCATCTGCGGCTGGGCGCAAGACCTGTCCCTGCCGGTCGCCGACCGCGCGATGCTGCATTCGGACAATGCCTACCTGCTGCCTAATGCCCGGATCGAGAGTCACCGGCTGAAGACCAACACCCAATCCGCCACTGCCTATCGTGGGTTCGGCGGCCCTCAGGGCATGGTCGGGATCGAGCGGGTCATGGACCACGCGGCCCATGAACTGGGGTTGGATCCAGTCGAGCTGCGTCGGCGCAACTATTATGAACCAGCGCACAAGGTTGCTGAGGTTGAACCTTCAGAGAAACCGCTGGGGCACCCCGACCCGCATGAGGACCTGACCAGTCGTGGTGCAGTTGAAATGGGTGACGCCCCGGTGCGCCCCCTGCCCGCCGGCGGCAATACCACGCCTTACGGCATGGAGGTCAGCGACTTTGAACTGCACGGCATGACCGAAGCGTTGCTGAAATCCAGCGATTATGCCGCGCGCAAGGCGGCCATAGAAAAATGGAACGCCAAGAACAGTGTTATCAAGAAGGGCATCGCCTTCTCTCCGGTCAAGTTCGGGATTTCCTTCACGCTGACCCACCTGAACCAGGCGGGCGCACTGGTGCATGTGTATCAGGACGGCTCGGTCCACCTGAACCATGGCGGAACCGAGATGGGTCAGGGCCTGTTCCAGAAGGTCGCTCAGGTCGCAGCGTCCCGCTTTGGCATTCCGCTGGAGATGGTGAAAATTACCGCTACAGATACCGCCAAGGTGCCGAACACCTCGGCCACAGCTGCGTCTTCGGGCAGTGACCTGAACGGTATGGCAGTGAAAGCCGCCTGCGACACGATCCGCGACCGGATGGCTGACTATCTGGCCGAGCGGCATCAGGCCGATCCCTCAACTGTTACCTTCTCGGACGGCCACGTCTCGGTCGGCGAAGAGCGTTATACCTTCGCCGAAGCCGCCGCGCTGGCCTATCAGGGGCGCATCAGCCTGTCGGCAACCGGGTTCTACAAAACACCCAAGATTGAATGGGATCGGATCGCGGGACGCGGTCGTCCGTTCTTGTACTTCGCCTACGGAGCCTCAATCACCGAGGTCGCCGTAGATACGCTAACTGGGGAAAACCGCATTCTGCGCACCGATATCCTGCATGACGCGGGTGCCTCATTGAACCCGGCGCTGGATATAGGGCAGGTCGAAGGCGGATATGTTCAAGGTGCGGGATGGCTGACGACCGAGGAGCTGGTCTGGGACGGCAAAGGCAACCTGCGCACGCACGCGCCCTCGACCTACAAAATCCCCGCCTGTTCGGACCGACCGGATATCTTCAACGTTGCATTGTGGGATGGCGAGAACCGAGAGGACACGATCTATCGTTCCAAAGCCGTCGGAGAGCCGCCATTCATGCTGGGTATTTCCGCCTGGCTGGCCTTGTCCAATGCGGTCGCGGCCTGTGGCGAGAGCTACCCGGCGTTGAACGCTCCTGCCACGGCCGAGGAAGTCTGGCACGGCGTCCAAAGGATGAAGGGAGACATCTGATGGGATTTGATCGAGAGGCTTTGAGGGAGGCGGTCAAAACCCACGGGAAAGTCACCCGGGTGGTTATCGCTGCAATCAAGGGGTCATCCCCGCGCGAGGTCGGTGCTGCAATGCTGGTTTGGGAGGACGGGCAAAGCGGGACCATCGGCGGCGGCACGCTGGAGTTTCAGGCGGCTGAGGCCGCGCGGGCGCAGACGATGCAAGCCCGCCTGACCCACCACGCGCTTGGCCCCGACATGGGTCAATGCTGCGGTGGCGCCGTTTCACTGCTCAGCGAAGTCTTTGACCAAAAAGCGGTTGAAGCGCTCGACGACACGGTCATCGCGCGATCCGCATCCGAAGGCGACATGCCTCTGTCCGTCAAACGGTTGCTGGCAACCGCGCGTGGTCAGGGCATTGCTCCCGAACCACAACTGATCGAGGGCTGGATGATTGAGCCGGTCCACAAGCCAACCCGCAACCTGTGGATCTGGGGCGCTGGCCATGTCGGACGTGCGCTAGTGGATGTGCTGTCCCCCCTGCCCGACATCGCTATCACTTGGGTCGACACCGGACCCGAGCGCTTCCCGACCTCGGTCCCGGCTGGTGTCACCACAGTTCCCGCCGCCAAACCGGCCGAGCTGGTTCGCCATGCACCACCCAATGCCGAGCATCTTGTGCTCACTTATTCACACAATTTGGATTTAGAACTGTGCAACCGGCTGCTTTCGCATGATTTCCGCTTTGCTGGCCTGATCGGCTCGGCTACGAAATGGGCGCGATTCCGGTCGCGGCTGGCGGCCGTTGGGCATTCGCCCGAACGGATCAGCCGGATCACCTGTCCAATCGGTGATCCCGGCTTGGGCAAACACCCGCAGATGATCGCCGTTGGCGTCGCCGCGCATCTCTTGCGCCCGGCCCGACAGAACGAGTTAAAGAAGGACCTGAGCGCGTGACCACTCCACTTTTAAGCTTGCAAGGGCTGACCAAAGCCTATCCCGGCGTCGTGGCCAATGATCAGGTGTCCTTTGACATCGGTGAAGGCGAAGTCCACGCCTTGCTGGGCGAAAACGGCGCGGGGAAATCCACGCTAGTCAAGATGATCTACGGTCTGGTGAAGCCCGACAGCGGCACCATGCTGCTGCGCGGCCAACCCTTTGCGCCGCCCGAGCCCCGCGCGGCCAGATCCGACGGAATTGCGATGGTTTTTCAGCATTTCTCGTTGTTTGACGCGCTGAACGTGGCCGAAAACATCGCGCTAGGCATGGAGAACCCGCCCCCAATGGGTGATCTCGCCTCGCGCATTCGCGAAGTATCCGAAAACTACGGCTTGCCGCTGGACCCCTTCCGTACCGTTGGCGACCTCTCCGCAGGTGAACGCCAGCGGGTCGAGATCATCCGCTGTCTGTTACAGGACCCCAAGCTGTTGATCATGGACGAGCCGACTTCGGTTCTGACCCCGCAGGAAGTTGATATCCTGTTTGAGACCCTGAACAAACTGAGGTCCGAAGGTACTTCGATCCTCTATATCTCGCACAAGCTGGAAGAAATCCGGACCCTGTGCGACCACGCCACAATCCTGCGTCTGGGTAAGAACGTGGGTGAATGCGTTCCGTCCGAGACCTCGGCCCGCGACATGGCCGAGATGATGGTCGGTTCGACCCTGCAGACACCAGAGCGCTCCGGTCGCGAGTTCGGCGAGGTTGCCCTGGACGTCAGCGGGCTGTCAGTGCCGTCGCCGTCGGAATTCGGCACGGCGCTACGCAATGTCCACATGACCGTCCGCAAGGGCGAGGTCCTGGGCATCGGCGGCGTTGCGGGCAACGGGCAGGATGAATTGCTGGGCGTTCTTTCGGGCGAGATTCAGACAACCGCCGACGCGATCAAATTCAACAAACAACCCATTGGCAAACTCGGTCCGACAGCTCGGCGGAAACTGGGCGTTTTGACCGCACCAGAGGAACGCTTGGGCCATGCGGCAGCACCGGATATGAGCCTGACCGAAAACGCCCTGCTTACCGGGTCGGTGCGCGAGGGGCTGGAAAGCAACGGGTTCCTCAAATGGGCCGAGACCAAGAGCTTTGCCGAGAAGATCATCAGCGCTTTTGACGTTCGTACGCCGGGGCCAGAGAATGCAGCGCGGTCGCTGTCCGGCGGCAACCTGCAGAAATTTGTGATCGGTCGCGAAGTGTTACAGAACCCTGACGTTCTGGTGGTGAACCAGCCAACTTGGGGTGTGGATGCGGCAGCGGCGGCGTCGATCCGGCAGGCCATTTTAGACTTGGCGGCCAAGGGCACGGCGGTCATCTGCATCAGCCAGGACCTGGACGAGTTGATGGAAATCTCAGACAGCTTCGCGGCCCTGAACGAAGGCCGCCTGAGCGCCCCGCGCCCGACCACAGGCCTGACGGTCGATGAGATCGGCCTGATGATGGGTGGCGCGCACGGCATGGAGGTGGCGCATGTGTGATCTGCAGCGTCGCCTTCGGCGAGAGTATGTACAAAAAGATGAAGAAAGCAGGGGTATGAGCAGATGATAGTGTTGGAGAAACGGCCGCAGCCGTCCAAGGCGTGGTCTTATGCCACCCCTCTGGTCGCGGTGCTGGCAACGATGGTGTTCGGCGGCATTTTGTTCGCCATTCTGGGTAAGAACCCGGTCGAGGCCATCGGCACCATCTTCTGGGAACCCCTGTTCGGTGAGTTCGCTTTCTACTACCGTCCGCAATTGCTGGTGAAAGGCGCGCCGCTGGTGCTGATCGCCATTGGCCTGTCGCTGGGTTTTCGGGCTGGTATCTGGAATATCGGCGCCGAGGGTCAGTACATCATGGGCGCTATTTTCGGCGCGGGGGCCGGCCTGGCCTTCTACCCGCTGGACGCATTCTACATCTTTCCGATCATGGTGATCGCAGGCGCGTTTGGCGGTTGGCTGTGGGCGATGATCCCGGCCTTTTTGAAAGTCCGCTTCGGCACCAACGAAATCCTTGTTTCGCTGATGCTGGTCTACGTGGCCGAGCAGATGCTGGCCTCGGTTTCACTGGGTCTGCTGAAAAACCCCGAGGGGTTCGGCTTTCCCGGCTCGCGCAACCTGCAATCCTATGACAGCGCGCATAATGCCGAACTGATCGCCGGATCGGGTATGCATTGGGGCGTCGTGACGGCCCTGATCGCCGTGATCTTTGCCTATGTACTACTGAACCGGCACATGCTGGGCTTCCACATCCGCCTGACCGGAGAAGCACCCCGCGCGGCCAAATTCGCAGGCGTAAACCCGGCCCGTCTGATCCTGTTCTGTCTGGGCCTGTCCGGCGCTCTGGCCGGTTTGGCGGGGATGTT
Organism: Ruegeria sp. CH8; assembly: GCF_056536985.1. NCBI lineage: Bacteria > Pseudomonadati > Pseudomonadota > Alphaproteobacteria > Rhodobacterales > Roseobacteraceae > Ruegeria > Ruegeria sp. CH8. The sequence continues at coordinate 67,333 of NZ_JBQFQR010000017.1, forward strand.
TGAGGTCTCTGGTCCTTCGGGCGTGGTCAGCATCGACTTTAACGTCGGCTACGGCTTCACCGCGATCATCGTGGCCTTTCTGGGCCGTCTGCATCCGGTGGGTATCCTGCTGGCCGGCGGCCTGATGGCGCTGACGTACATTGGCGGTGAAATCGCGCAGTCCCAACTGGGTCTGCCTGCCGCAGCCATTCAGGTGTTTCAGGGTATGTTGTTGTTCTTCCTGCTGGCATTCGATCTTCTGACAAACTACCGCATCCGTGCGGCCCGTAGCGAGGTAGCATAATGGACCTTGGTGAGATTAACCCCGTCCTCTTGGTCGCCTCGCTTATGGTGGCCGCAACCCCCCTGCTGCTGGCCGCGATCGGAGAACTGGTCGTCGAAAAAGCAGGTGTTCTGAACCTCGGTGTTGAGGGCATGATGATCGTAGGTGCGATCAGCGGCTTTGCGATATCGGTCGAGACAGGATCACCCTGGCTGGGCTTTGTCGCGGCGGCCATTGGCGGAGCGGTTCTATCCCTGCTTTTCGTACTGCTGACACAAGTGGCACTGGCCAACCAAGTCGCCAGTGGGCTTGCCCTGACCCTATTCGGTCTCGGTTTCAGCGCGCTGATTGGGCAAAGCTATGTTGGCGTAAAGCCACCCGACATGGGCGAAATCCACATCCCGGTTATCAGTGATATCCCGGTGATTGGCCCGATCCTGTTCCAGCATGACCCGATCCTCTATGTCGGCATCGCTCTGACGGCCGCAGTTTGGGCAACGCTGAAATACACGCGCGTCGGTCTGATTCTGCGCGCGGTGGGTGAAAACCACGACGCCGCGCACGCCCTTGGGTACAAGGTCATCAAAATCCGTATCATGGCGATCCTGTTCGGCGGAGCCTGTGCAGGCCTTGGCGGTGCCTATATCAGCCTGATCCGCGTGCCCCAATGGACCGAAGGCATGACCGCCGGTGTCGGCTGGATTGCTCTGGCCCTGGTGGTGTTTGCCAGCTGGAAGCCATGGCGTGCCTTGCTGGGTGCCTATTTGTTCGGCGGCATCACCGTGTTGCAGCTTAATTTACAGGCAGCGGGCGTTGCCATTCCTGTCGAGTATCTGGCAATGTCGCCCTATATCATCACGATCCTTGTGCTTGTGATCCTTTCGGCCGACAAGAGCAGCGCACCTGCCGCACTGGGCCGGACCTTCCATGCCTCGCACTAGACGGGGCCAACTGAACCAACTTGGGGAGTAACACATGAAAATCACTACACTTCTGGCAAGCGCCGCAATGGCGCTGGGTCTGGCCTCGGGGGCCATGGCCGAAGACAAAACCAAAGTCGGTTTCGTCTATGTCGGCCCCGTCGGCGACGGCGGCTGGACCTACGAACACAACAAAGGCCGCCTGGCCGTAGAAGAAGAGTTCGGCGACAAGGTTGAAACCGTCTTCGTCGAGTCCGTTCCCGAAGGTCCGGATGCCGAACGCGTCATGACCCAGATGGCACTGGAAGGCGCAGACCTGATCTTTACCACCTCGTTCGGATACATGGACCCGACCATCAACGTGGCCAAGAAATTCCCGAACGTGAAGTTCGAACACGCGACAGGCTATAAGACGGCACCAAACGTCTCGGTCTACTCGGCACGTTTCTATGAAGGTCGCGCTGTTCAGGGTCACATAGCGGGCAAGATGACCAAGTCAAACACCATCGGTTATATCGGTTCGTACCCGATCCCCGAAGTGATCCGCGGCATCAACTCGGCCTATATCCACGCCAAGAAGGTGAACCCGGATGTCGAGTTCAAGATCGTCTGGGCCTACACTTGGTTCGATCCAGCGAAAGAGGCCGATGCCGCAACCGTTCTGATCGAACAAGGCGCGGACGTGATCCTGCAGCACACCGACTCGACCGCGCCGCAAGCGGCTGCGCAAGAGGCGGGCAATGTCATCACCTTCGGTCAGGCATCTGACATGAGCGAATACGCACCTTTCCCCCGCGTGTCCTCGATCATCGACAACTGGGCGCCCTACTACATCGCGCGCACCCAGGCCGTCATGGACGGGTCGTGGGAGACCGTGAACACCTGGGACGGTATCAAGGAAGGCATGGTTGAGATCGGTGAGATTTCTGACGCCGTTCCTGCCGACGTCAAAGAAGAAGCGCTGGCGATGAAAGCCGCCATGGCCGCAGGTGAATACCACCCCTTCACCGGCCCGCTGAAAAAGCAGGACGGAAGTGACTGGCTGGGTGAAGGCGAAACCGCAGATGACGGTACTCTGGCAGGCATGAACTTCTATGTCGAAGGACTGGAAGGCGAAATCCCGCAGTAAGCCGCACGGCATACACACTTGAGGGCTGGCCTTGTGGCCGGCCCTTTTTTGTTGCGTGGCAACTTGACGAGCAAAGCCGCGCCAGACCTGATAGGCACATGAACAGCGGTCAGACTGAACCCCCAACACGAACCAAAGCACAGGACCACAGTCGATGGTGGATACTGGGCGCAATGGGGGCGATCCTCGGGGTCATTCTGCTGGATGAAACGGTTGTCAGTGTCGCATTGCCAACAATACGGGATGACCTGAACCTTTCACCGCTGGATGCGCATTGGGTGGTGAATATTTACCTGCTGGTGCTGGCCTGCTTTGCCGGTGCTGCGGGCCGGTTGGGTGACATTCTGGGAGTCCGGGTATTGCTGAGCGCGGGCTTGCTGATCTTTGGTGTCTCTTCGGCTTTGGGTGGGTTTGCCGATAGCGGACTTGCTCTGCTGATCGCCCGCGCGGTTCAGGGTATTGGAGCGGCGCTGATCTTCCCACTATCGTTGGTCGTTCTGATCCAATCCTTCGACGAAAACGAACGCGGACTTGCCCTGGGTTTTTACGGCGGAATTGGCACCGTCTTCCTGTCCTTGGGGCCGCTGGTCGGAGGCGTGCTAACCGAATATCTTTCATGGCGCTGGATCTTCTGGGTCAATCCGCCCATCGTTCTGGCTGTTGCGGCAATTGCTTGGACCTTCTGGCGCGACCCACCGCACCTGCCCGAGCTTGGGTTTGACTGGAAGGGCTTGTTGCTGCTGGTACCGGACTGGCAGCACTGGTATTCGCGATCATGGAGGGGCCAGACCGGGGCTGGACCCAGCCCGAGGTGCTGGCGGCGTTGCTCGCTGGACTTGCAGCACTAGGGTTGTTTGTTCGGGTCGAGCGCGGACGTACAACGCCACTGATCGCAGTCTCACTGTTTTCCAGCCCCGGCTTCGCGGCTGCAAACATGATCCTGTTCACCGCTCAATTCGGCAAGATCGCCTTGTTTGTCTTTGGCGCGTCCTATTTCCAAACCAAGCTTGGCTATGCGCCACTGGCCGCCGGGGCCGCGCTGTTGCCCATTGCGTTTCCGCAGGTTTTCGTGGCCCCAGTCGCGGGCAAAGTCGCGGATAAATTCGGCGCGCGCCGCCCATCGCTGACCGGGACCGCTCTTGGCACCTGTGCTATCGGCTTGGTCGCGTTGGGAATGCACTTGGGCATCACCGCCCTTATCTACTTGGGGTATGTGTTGTGGGGCTGCTGCGTGCCATTTCTGTTCGTCCCGCCCCGGCGTGCGATCATGTCTGCCGTGCCGCAGGAACTGCACGGTCAGGCCAGCGGAATCTCCATGACGTTCCAATTGTTGGGGGGTACGGTTGGCATGGCCTTGGGAAGTTCGGTCTACGCGATCACCAGTTCATACACGTGGGTCTTTTGCTTAGTCGCTGTTTTCGCCGCCTGTGTCCTGGCCTATTCTTTTGCCTCCCTCACCGAGGCGAAAACGCCCGACCGCGCAACCAAATAACGGCGCGATCGGGTTTGGTTCAGTGGCCGGTCAGAACCAGCGTATTCACCGGCATCAGGATCAGGCGCAGGCGCAGGCCCGCAGCATGAACCACACCGATTGTGTCGATCACATGCAGCGCGGCGGATTGCCAAAAACCCAGATCCTCGTGCTCAAGCCGTTCGTGATTGTCGGTATAGACATTGGCCAGACAGTTACTGCCCGGCGGAATGTCATCGGCCATGCCTTTGTAAAGCGGCTCCATATACACCAGAATCGAGCCCGGGTTGTTGTTGGTCTGCACGTCCCGCAATTCATCGGAGGGACGGATTTGCCCCGATGGAATCACGTCCTGCACCTCGACCACAACCATCGGGATGACCGTGAAGGGTTTGGTCATACAACCCAGTTCACCAATCATGCCGGGTTTGATGACCTGAGCCGACATCTGGTTGAAAGCGGCCTCAAAACGGTCGTGACCCGAACTTGATGGAACCAAAATACCCGCCGGGCGCAACAATGGGCTGACGTAATCACCAACCTGAAGGCCGAACTGTTCAACTCGGCCCGTCACGCCGGCGCTGATCACAGTCTTGTCCAACTCGGTCAACGCGGCATCCAGTTGCGCGTTGGCGCTGACCAGTTGGGCGGGGATCAACTCTTCGATCTGTTGAACGACAGCGGCACGCTGCGCCTCTGCCGCCCTCAATTGCGCCTCGCGTTCGGCCACCAGGTTTTCCAGCCGGTCGATCTCGGCCAGTCTTACCGCACTGGACCCTTCGTCTCGCAGCGTGGTGTTACGCTCCAAATCCTCAAGCGATTGATCCAGAGAGGCGCGGGCACCGGCAATCCCGGCTTCGGCCTCGGCCAAATCGGTTTCCGCCACTTTCAACGAAGCCTGCACCTGAGCGATCTGGGCATGGGCGGACTCGACCATGGCGGTCTGGGTGAAATCCTCGATCCGGAAGATCGGCTGGCCTGCCACGACCTGCTGGTTGTTGGTGACGTACACCTCGGACACGCGCCCACCCAGTTGGGGCAGGATCGTCACCGTGCGGAAATACGAAGCAGCCGTTTTGCTGGCGGGGTGGAAATAAAACAGCGTTGTGATCACCGTCAGCGCCAGAATGGCACAGGTGGTCAGGCCCCAGCGCAGTTCGTACCACATGGTGAACAGCGTGATTTCATGACCAATCCGCTTGCCCTGCACAAAGCGGCGAAACAGATAGTCGGGCAGCACCGTTACCAGCGCGCACATCAATGTCTCAAGCATGCTTCAGTGCTCCTGCTGCGCGGCGGGTTCGGTCGGCTGGGGCGGGACAGGTTCGGGATGGTCCTGCTTGCCCAAAGATCGGATCGCATCGGCGATGGCCCTCAGCGGGGCAGCAACATCGGGGAACTGGAAACCTGCTACCAGAATGGCGGCAACCCAGAACAGGCCATTGTGCGTGAACAGCGCCAAAAGGGCCAAAATACCGACCAGTTGGAACTGTGGATGATTGGATTCATGCGCAATCTTTTCGGGGATCGAGTGAAGGGTGAAATATCCCACTCCGATCAGAATGATAACCACAACGGTAAAAACGAACATGAACGTTAAAAGAAAATCACTGCCGTCCGCCTGGGTCACGTAGGACGGAATATGTCCTGTGGCCATCGGGTGTAAATCTGCTGTACTCACCCTGCCCTCCTGTTTCTGTTTGATCCTTCTTTGGATGGGTTGATGCTCAAATTCAAGCCTGCTTAAAGTTCACAAGTGCTTTAGCCATTGGACACAGTACATTAGCAACAAAGGAAACATGATAGATTTTCTGATCATTGGTGGCGGCATTGCTGGGCTCAGCACCGGAGCACGCCTGTCGCGACACGGGCGAGTTACCGTTCTCGAGGCGGAAGACGCGTTAGGTTATCATGCGTCGGGCCGTTCGGCTGCGTTGTTCGAAGAAAGCTATGGCCCGCCTTCTGTTGTGGCGCTGAACAAGGCCAGCGCCGATTTCCTGCACAGCGAAAAAGGTGGTTATCTGACGCCGCGCGGGTTGATGCTGGTGGGCCACAAGGATCAGGGCGAGGCGTTCGAACAGGACGTGGCGGACCTGAGCATGCAGATCGTCCCAACAAAAGAGGCGCGGGTCCGCATGCCGATCCTCGACCCTGCGACGTTGGGTTTTACCGCCGTCAGCAATGCCGCGTTCGACATTGATACAGACAGATTGTTGCAGGATTTCGCCCGTGTCATCCGCGGCAATGGTGGTGAGGTTCTGACCAAGGCCAAGGTTACCGCTATCCGAAAGGACCGCCATTGGATCGTCGACGCCGGAGGTACCTACGAAGCCCGCGCCCTTATCAATGCCGCTGGCGCCTGGGTGGACGAGATCGCTGCCTTGGCCGGGATTACCCCGATTGGGATCATTCCGAAACGCAGATCGATGGCCCGCCTGCCTGCGCCGGGCGGGCACGACGTGAAAGACTGGCCGATGATGCTGGGCGTGGCCGAGGCGTGGTATGCCAAACCCGATGCGGGCAAGCTGCTGGTGTCGCCGTCCGAGGCCGACCCGGTGCCGCCACATGATGCCTATGCCGACGATATGGTGCTGGCCGAAGGTCTGGCCCGGTACGAAGAAATGGTCACCGAGCCTGTCACGCGGGTCGAAACAAACTGGGCGGGGTTGCGCAGCTTTGCGCCCGATGGAACCCTTGTGCTTGGGCCTGACCCGTCCGATCCGTCATTCGTCTGGGCCGCAGGTCAGGGTGGATACGGGTTCCAGACCTCGCCAGCCGCGTCCCGACTGGTCGCGGACCTCGTGATCGGCGCGGTCTCTGAACTGGATGCGGAAACGATTGAGGCGCTCAAACCGGAAAGGCTACGCCAATGACTAAACGGTCCCTGCCCTCCAACGCCAGCGTTGCCACCGAAGGACAGGACGGGCGGTTGGTTGCTCCTGCCGCAACCCGGAATGCCGAGGCGTTATGTGAACTGCTGGCGCAATGGGCACCGAAGACCGGTCAGGCGCTGGAAATCGCCAGCGGCACTGGTCAACATGTCAGTGCCTTTGCCCAAGCCCTGCCCGACCTCCATTGGCAACCGACCGAGGTTGAACCAGAACGGCGCGCCAGCATCGACGCTTATGCCGCCGATCTTCCCAACGTCGCGGGCGCCGTCGCGCTGGATGCGACAGCGCAAGGATGGCATGAGGCGTTCACCGGTCAGAACCTGATCGTTCTTATCAATCTACTGCATCTGATCAACTGGCCGGAAACACAGGTACTGATTGCCGAAACCGCTCAGGCGTTGGCGCCGAAGGGGCGGTTTATCCTGTACGGGCCGTTCAAACGCTCGGGCCAACTGACAAGCGACGGAGACCAGCGGTTTCATAGCGCATTGGTCCAACAGGATCCCGAGATTGGCTACAAGGACGACAAAGACATCGCCGCTTGGATGGCAGGGACGAACCTGACCGTCCTCGAGATTGTCGAAATGCCCGCAAACAATCTGGCCTTTGTCGCGGAAAAGCCCGGCACCTGATCAAGATCAAGGCCCGGCTTAGCGCATCACAACATATTCCGTTTATCTAATGTTAAATGGAATGATGACATGAGCTGGCAGGACAAGATCAAAGACACACGCAACGGTCTGCGTAACCTCAACGGCGCGATACCCGACGCCACGCGCACGTTCGGAGCGCTCAGCGCTGCGGTCAAACAGGGTGGAACGCTGGATTACAAAACCAAGGAGTTCATCGCCTTGGGCATGTCCATCGCGATCCGGTGCGAGCCCTGCATCACGCTGCATACCGAGGCCCTGATCAAAACGGGCGCAACGCGAGAGGAGTTTTCCGATGTGTTGGCCATGGCCGTTCAGATGGGAGGCGGCCCATCGATGATGTATGCCGCCAAAGCGCTGGAATGTTACGACGAGCTGAGTGCCTGACCCCAAAAGTAAAAGGCCCCGGATTTCTCCGGGGCCTTTGTTTGTTTAGCCGTCCTTGCGGATGGTTTCGTTTTTCGGGTCGTAGGGGCTGTCGCAGGTGACGACCGCATCCCACAGCTTGTCCTGAATTTTGACCTGCAGCTTGGTGCCTTCGACCGCCAACTCGGGCTTCACGTAACCCATGCCGATGGATTTCTCGAACGCGACCGAGTAACCGCCCGAGGTCAGACGACCCACGCGCTCACCTTCCGGCGTGTACAGCGCCTCGCGGCCCCACGGATCGGCATCGTCCGGTCCGTCGAACAGCAGAGTGCAGCACTTTACGCGAACCCCAGTCTCTTCCAGCTTGGCTTTGCCATAGAAGTCTTTCGACAAGTCGACAAAACGCGGCAGGTCGGCTTCCAGCGGGGTCGCGTCGCGGCCCAATTCGGTACCAAATGCGCGATAGGATTTCTCCTGACGCAGCCAGTTTTGGGCACGCGCTCCGACCAGCTTCATACCGTGCTTCTCACCCGCTTTTTCCAGCAGGTCGAACAGATAGTTCTGCATCTCGATCGGATGGTGCAATTCCCAGCCCAACTCACCGGTATAGGCCACGCGGATCGCGTTCACAGGGCACATGCCCAGTTCGATCTGACGTGCCGACAGCCACGGGAAGCGTTTGTTGGACAATGCGGTTTCCGGATCGGCGTCTTTGATGACCTCTTTCAGAACGTCACGCGACTTGGGCCCGGCGATGGCGAAGACGCCCCACTGAGTGGTCACGTCCTGGATTTCGATGTAACCGAACTCCTCCATCTTGTCCTCGGCGGCCTTGCGCAGATAGTCGGCGTCATACTCGGTCCAGGCACCGGCCGAGACGATGTAGTAGTTGTTCTCGCCGTTGCGTACGATGGTGTATTCGGTGCGGGTGGTGCCGTGCGAAGTCAGCGCGTAGGTCAGGTTGATTCGACCGACCTTGGGCAGCTTGTTGCAGGTAAACCAATCCAGGAACTGGGTCGCACCGGGGCCTTTGACGACGTGCTTGGTGAAGGCCGACGCGTCGATCAGGCCAACGCCTTCACGGATCGCTTTGGCTTCTTCGACGGCATACTGCCACCAGTTGCCACGGCGGAACGAACGGCTTTCCTCGTCGAAGTTTTCGGGCGCATCGACCGGGCCAAAGTAGTTGGGGCGTTCCCACCCGTTGACCCAGCCGAACTGTGCACCGCGTGCTTTCTGGCGGTCGTACGCTGGTACAGTCCGCAACGGACGGCAAGCTGCGCGCTCTTCATCCGGGTGGTGCAGAATGTAGACGTGCTCATAGCACTCTTCGTTCTTGCGTGCCGCGAACTCGGTAGTCATCCAGTTGGACGAATAACGCTTGGGGTCCAGCGAGGCCATGTCGATCTCGGCTTCGCCATCGACCATCATTTGCGCCAGATAGTAGCCGGTGCCGCCAGCAGCGGTGATACCGAATGAGAAACCCTCGGCCAGCCACATGTTGCGCAGGCCCGGAGCCGGACCAACCAGCGGGTTACCATCAGGGGTGTAGCAGATCGGGCCGTTGAAATCGTCTTTCAAACCGGATTCGGCACAAGACGGCACGCGTTCGGCCATTGCCATGTATTGATCAGCGATCCGGTCCAGATCCAGCGGGAACAGGTCAGCGCGGAAGCTGTCCGGCACGCCGTGTTCGAACCGCGCGGGTGCGCCGTGCTCGTAGATACCCAGAATCCAGCCGCCACGCTCTTCACGCGCGTAGGATTCGTTGTCGGCGTCACGCACAACGGGGTGTTCAGGGTTGCCCGCTTCGCGCCATTTGACCAGCTCAGGGTCTTTGTCCATGACGATGAAGGTGTGCTCGACCGGGATCGCAGGCATCTTGATGCCCAGCATCTTGGCGGTGCGCTGTGCATGGTTGCCCGATGCGGTCACGACATGCTCGGCGGTGATCACCACCTGCTCGTCGCTCTCGACCAGGTTGCCCCCCTTTTCAACCATCTTGGTGCAGGTGACTTCCCAGTGAGTGCCGTTCCAGTGGAAGGCGTCGGCCTGCAGCTTGCGGACGATGTCTACGCCACGCTGACGGGCACCCTTGGCCATCGCCTGGGTCACGTCGGCGGGGTTAATGTAACCGTCTTCGGTGTGGTAGATCGCACCCTTCAGGTCCGAGGTCTCGATCAGCGGCCAGCGTTCCTTGATCTGCTCGGGCGTCAGCCACTCATAGGCAACGTCACAGGTCTCGGCTGTGGATGCATAGAGCATGTATTCGTCCATACGCTCTTGCGTCTGCGCCATGCGCAGGTTGCCAACCACGGCAAAGCCGGCATTCAGGCCGGTCTCTTCCTCGAGCGTCTTGTAGAAATCGACCGAGTACTTGTGGATGTGGGTGGTCGCATAGGACATGTTGAACAGCGGCAGCAGGCCCGCTGCGTGCCAGGTGGATCCGGACGTCAGTTCGTCCCGTTCGATCAACATCACATCGTCCCAGCCCGCTTTGGCCAGATGATAGGCAATCGAGGTCCCGACGGCGCCGCCGCCAACGACCAGTGCTTTGACTTGGGTTTTCATAACCGGACGTCTCTCCTTGGAATCTGTTGGAACCATATGGCGCATTTGCGGGGTCAAACGCGACATTCATCCGACCAGTGAGAGAAGGAAAACGACCCCGCTGCCGCATATGAGCAGCGGATTCTGCCGATCTGACCCTATTGCCCGCCGACAGAACAGCGTTTGCTGCTGCCAAGCTCTGCGCAGCCGGCACCCAAACCACCCTTATGCACGCGCACCGGCTGGTTGGTCTTCGCGGGTTTCGCGGCGGCTTCTTTTGGGGCGAACCCACCGAGCGCTGGCATATTGTTTTTCAGCCGGCTGAAAAAACCTGCCGCGCTCTCTTCAGCGGCAACGTCCACGTCAGCTGTTTCATCCAAAGCCGCCTGACGCTCATCCGAGTCCAGCAACAGTTTCTGCGCCCGGCCGTAACCGATCTGCAGGATGTCCTGATTTTCGAAAACCTCGCCGCCGGTGATGTCCATCATGCCTTCGCTGTTGAACTCTGCAGCTGTCATCGAGTTCACCATTACCACCGTAAAATCCAAATTCTTGAGCTTTTCGTCGGTCGTCTTTTCCTGAACCATCTTCATCTCGGAATACATGCGATCCATTTTTTCGGCGACTTCCGGCTGCCGGGCCTGTGGGACTGTGACCCCCTGCCCCACCACAGGTGAAGGAAAGGTCAGCAAGGCGTTCAGGGCAGCATAGTCAAGCGCGCCCAAAAGCTCGCGGATCGAGGCGTCGCCCGCATTGGTGTGCAACCGGATCACGACCTCTTCGTCGATCCCGATCCGCCCTACGATTTTGCGATACGAAAGCTCCCCGGTTGGAGAGGACATGTCCTGAGTAATCTCGATGAAGGCGACACCATCAACAATGGCGAACCCTTCTTTAGTCACTGCCTGCGCCATAAAATTCTGTTGCCGGGACAGCGCCATGCCCGCCAATGTGTTGCGCGCCGATTCCGGTTTCAGGGTGATATCAAACCAGGCTATTTCTTCGCCTTTGGTATAGACCGCACCCGTTTTACTGAGCTTGCGCAGAATGCTGTCTTCCCCCCCGCTGGACAGATTCATCAGCTCCGCATGGTTTGAAATGGAGCTGATCAGCGGCGCCATACCGTATTTTGAGATCGCGGTCGCAACGGCTTCGTTGTCCGCGTCGGTCAGCTCGTACCGGGACCAACCTTCGGTGGGCGCCGGAAGATGGGGTTTTGCGCCCGCCTTCCACAGTTTCTTGCGCTCCCGCTCGGCCGCCTTGGCGTCACGCTCAACCTGTTGCTGCGCAAAACGGTGTTTGATCGTGTCTACATAGCCATTCGCGGACAAGGTGCCTTCGTGCTTTTTGTCCTGTTGATAATAGTCCAAGCCCGCGATGACCAAAACTATGATCATCACAAACCCAAAGATCCGCAAAGCGTCCATCTGAATACCCGAAATCAATCGCTGCTCGTTTTTGCGAAAGATAAAACCGAATTGGGGCGGTCTTATGGCTGCGACCCAGAATTTTGTCGCAAATCAATGCTCTATGATCGGCAGAATTTTTCCGGGGTTCATGATGTTATCCGGATCCAGCGCCATCTTGATCGCCCCCATATAAGTGACCGCAGGACCTAGTTCCTTGACCAGATAGGGCCGTTTGCCCTGCCCGATTCCGTGTTCGCCGGTACAGGTCCCCTCCATCGAGATGGCCAGATCGTTCAGCCAGCCGACAAAGCCGTCGGCCTTGGCGACCTCGTCCGCGTTCTCCATGTCGATCAGCAGCAGAGTGTGAAAGTTCCCGTCGCCCACATGTCCGACAATCGGGGCCAACAGACCAAGGTCCTGCGCCTTTTGCCGCGTGGTCGATACGCATTCCGCCAGCCGCGAGATCGGGACACAAACATCGGTGGAAATGCCGCGTGCACCGGGGCGCAGTTGCAGGCTGGCCCAATACATGTCATGCCGGGCTTGCCACAGCTTGTTACGCTCTTCAGTGGTCGAGGTCGCTGCGAAATCCGCACCGCCAAATTCTTCGGCGATCTGATCGAATGTCTCGGCCTGCTCAGCCGCACCGGCCTCAGAGCCGTGAAATTCCAGTAACAAGAGCGGCGTTTCCGGCAGGTCCAGCCCGGAATAGGCGTTGGCGGCTTTGACCGACAGCTCATCCAGCAGTTCGATCCGCGCCACGGGCACGCCGTACTGGATCGTCATCATCACCGCCTGACAGGCGGCATCGACCGTTGGAAAAGAACAGCGGGCCGAGGTGATCGCCTCGGGGATGCCCTGCAGACGCAGGGTAAGTTCGGTGATGATGCCCAAAGTGCCCTCGGCTCCGATCAACAAGCGGGTCAGGTCGTAACCAGCCGAGGATTTCTTGGCCCGGTGTCCAGTGCGAATGATCTGCCCGTCCGGCATCACGGCCTCTAGACTGAGGATGTTGTCCTTCATCGTGCCATAGCGCACCGCATTGGTGCCCGAAGCCCGCGTCGCTGCCATCCCACCCAGCGAGGCATTGGCGCCTGGATCGATAGGAAAGAACAGGCCCTGATCACGCAGATGGGTGTTCAGGTCCTCGCGCGTCACACCCGGCTGCACGATACAATCTAGGTCGCCCGCATTGACAGCCAGCACCTTGTTCATCTGGGTCAGGTCCACGGATATGCCGCCAGCCGGGGCGTTCACATGCCCTTCCAGCGAGGTGCCGGTTCCGAAGGGGATCACCGGAACCTTGTGCCGGGTACAGGTTTTGACGATCTCCGAAACCTCCTCGGTCGAATGCGGAAAAACCACCGCGTCCGGGGACTGATTTTCGATCCATGTGGTCGTGTGGCCGTGCTGTTCACGGATCGCCTGACCGGTTTGCAGGCGATCGCCGAACTTCTGCTTCAGAATGCCGACAGCTGTTTCAATACCGGCGTCGTTTCGTGGCAACGCGACTGCCTGCACCATGAAGAACCTCTCTTATTCGCCCAGCGCGATGCCTTCGCGGCGCGGGTCTGCTCCGCCGATCAGGACATCTCCGATCTCAATCGCGTGCAGACCCGAGGTCAGGTCACGCGGGTTGACCTCAAACCCCAGCTCGACCAGCGCATCGGCATAGCCCTCAGCGGCTGTGCCCTGTTCCACGTCATAGGTGCCAAAGCGGTTGACCAGATGCGGTAGAGACAGCGCCTGTTGCACATCCATATCCCAATCGGCCCAAGCGATGATCGACTTGGCCACGTAACCGATGATCCGGCTGCCGCCCGGTGAACCAATGGCCAGAACCGGCGCACCGTCCTGCATCACGATTGTGGGGCTCATGGAGGAGCGCGGACGCTTGCCCGGCTCCAGCCGGTTGGCAATCGGAACGCCATCGCTATGGGTCTTGAACGAAAAATCGGTCAGTTCGTTGTTCAACAGGAACCCATTAGTCATCAGCCGTGATCCGAACCCGTTCTCGATGGTTGTGGTCATCGACAGCACGTTGCCATACTGGTCGACAATCGAGATATGCGAGGTTGAGGGCAGTTCCAGCGACACATCATCCGCCCAGTTCGACGCGTGGTCGAATTCCGGATTGCCGGGCGCGACTTCGCTCAGCGCCCCATCACCGCCCAGCAGTTGCCCGCGTTCACTGAGGTAATCTGGGTGCACCAGACCTTGAGTGGGCATCGGGACAAAATCGTGATCGGCCATGTAACGACCGCGATCCGCGAAGGCCAACCGCGACGCGTCCCCGATCAGACGCCACGAATGCGCATCCTCAGGCCCCATCGTCGCCAGATCATAGCCTTCGAGCATTCCCAGTATCTGACCAACCGTAAGTGCACCGGACGAAGGCGGCCCCATGCCGCAAACCTCATACGCGCGATAGGCGGCGCAGACCGGCTCGCGCTCGATTACTTGATACAGCGCCAGATCGACGCCGGACAGCACTCCGGGGTTGCCTGGTGCAGAGCGCACGGTGCTAATGATCCCTGCCGCGATCTCTCCACCATAGAACCCGGCAGAGCCTTCACTGGCCAGAACTCGCAGCGTTTCTGCATAATCCGGGTTCATCAGCCGTTGCCCTTGCTGCAACGGCTCACCACCCGGTAGAAAATACTCAGCCGTCACCGGGAAACGCGACAGACGCTCTGCATCGGCTTCGACCAATGTGGCCAGACGCGGTGAAACAAGGAACCCTTCCTCAGCCAACGCTATGCCATCCTGAAAGAGGCTGGGCCACGGGCTGCGGCCCCAGCGACGGTGCGCCTCTTCCAGCAGTGCCGGAGTACCCGGCGTACCAACCGAAAGCCCACCGACAACGGCATCGTAGAATTTCAGCGGCTCGCCGTTTTCATCGTGGAAAAGCCGGTGGTTGGCCTCAAGCGGAGCCGTCTCACGCCCGTCAAGCGTGGTCAGCTTGCCGGTTGCGGCGTCGTACCAGACCAGAAACGCACCGCCACCAAGACCCGAAGATTGCGGCTCGACCAGCCCCAGCACGACCTGCACGGCGACCATCGCATCAGCTGCCGACCCTCCGGCCCGCAAGACCTTGGCTCCGGCCTCAACAGCCAGTGGGTTCGCAGCCGCAACCATCCAGTTCTGCGATGTCACGGGCTGACCGGCCATCTTGGCCTCAAGCGCGGCAATGACTTCATCCGTCAGGCCCTGCACCTGCCCGTCAGAGGCGCCCTCGGGGGCCACTGCATCTGCTGTCTCTTGCGCGAAAGAGGCCCCGCCCAACATTAACGCCGTCAAAAACACTACTGAAATCAGATTTCGTCCCATCGTATCCTCCTGAAAATTCGTTTGTCGTCCCTGCGGCGCGGGCGCGTCACAACATGGATGGAACAACCTGATCCGGTGGGCGGTGCCCGTCTTCAAAGGTTTTGATATTGATGATCACCTTCTCACCCATCTCAATCCGCCCTTCCAGCGTGGCCGATCCCATATGAGGCAGCAAGACGACGTTCGGCAATTGCCGCAAGCGCGGGTTCACGTGCGTGCCGTGCTCATACACATCCAGCCCCGCCCCGGCGATCTCGCCTCCGCGAATCTGACGGGTCAACGCGTTTTCATCGATCACCTCACCCCGCGACGTGTTCACGATCACGGCCGATGGCTTCAACAGCTTCAGCCGCCGCGCATTCATCAGGTGGAAGGTCGATGGCGTGGACGGGCAGTGAATAGAAATCACATCCATCCGCGCCACCATCTGGTCGAGGCTTTCCCAATAGGTCGCCTCAAGCTCTTGCTCAATCTCGGGGCGTAGACGACGACGGTTGTGGTAATGCACCTGCATCCCAAAGGCCGAAGCGCGGCGGGCTACGGCCTGACCGATCCGCCCCATGCCCAGAATACCAAGGCGGCGACCGCCGATCCGGCCACCCAGCAACGCGGTCGGGGCCCAGCCCGACCAGTCGCCTTTTTGCATGACTGTCAGCCCCTCGGGTATCCGGCGGGTAACCGAGAGGATCAGCGCCATGGTCATGTCCGCGGTATCATCGGTCAGCACGCCCGGCGTGTTCGACACCAAAATACCCCGCTGCCGGGCCGTAGCCACATCGATATTATCGACCCCGGCCCCGTAATTGGCGATCAGGCGCAGCTTTTCACCCGCCTGCCCCAGCAACCCGCCATCAATGGCATCCGTCACCGTGGGCACAAGGACATCGGCGCTTTGCACCGCTGCGACCAGCTCTTCTCGGGTCATGGGCGTGTCATCGTCGCGCAATTGCACATCGAACAACTCACTCAGCCGGGTCTCAACCGCCTCGGGCAACCGTCGCGTAACGACAACACTCAGACGTTCTCTTGGCACCTTCGTTCTCCCACCGCTTTGCAAACCTTCGCGCGCCATGGCATCGTGGCGCAGGATAAGGCGGGGCACAAGAACCCCAACGCATTGAGACGACCTTTTTTCGAAACCCGATCAACAGGCACAAGAGCAGACAGTCAGTGAGTGGTTTTCTACCAGTAAAACGCCGCCTTCTGGTGGTCACGTCCGCATTTCTGGTTGCGCTGAGCACCCTGACCGCCAGCGCACAGGACAAGCGTGGCCCCGTAACCAATCTGCCCCTGCCACGATATGTTTCGATGAAAGCCGCCGAGGGCAATGTCCGCCGGGGCCCCTCGCTGACCCATCGAATCGACTGGGTGTTCAAACGGCGCGGAATGCCGCTGCAGATTACAGCTGAATATGGAAACTGGCGCAGGGTTCAGGACCGCGACGGCGCCGGTGGTTGGGTTCACTACGCACTGTTATCCGGTGCGCGCACAGTGCTGATCGAATCCGAATTGTTGACCGTTTACGCCAGCCCCGACCCCAATTCTCAGGTAAGCGCGAAATTCGAAACCGGCGTGGTGGCGCGTCTGGGCAGCTGCAGTCTGGACTGGTGCCATATCTCCGCAGGCGGTTATCGCGGCTGGGCGCAGAAATCGAACCTCTGGGGCGTCGATCCGTCCGAGATCCGTGAATAGCGGGGCGTTCCCGCCGCCCCGCTTGAACCAAGCGCCTGCTATGCGTTTTCAGCAGTACGCGTGCCCATTTCCTTGTCCAGCAGCAGCAAGTTCCAGCGATCCCCGTTGGCCGCTTTGGTCTGGTCGAGGATTCTGCCGAACAGGTCTTCTTCCTCGTTCTGTTCTGCCAGGAACCAGTTCAGCATGTTCTGAGTGCTGTATTCCTTGACTTCATGCGCCAGCTCAAACAGCGCATTGATCTGGCCGGTTACCGTTACCTCGTTTGCAAGCGCGTGTTCCAGTGCCTCAACAGGCGAGGCGTAATCGGTTTTTGGCTTGGCGATCCCATCAATTTCGATTCTTCCGCCACGCTGAGCTACAAAGTCGAAGATACGCATGGCGTGCCCGCTCTCTTCGACCGAGTGCCCGCGAAACCACTGCGCAAATCCGGGCAGGTCCTCGGATTCGAAATATGCAGCCATAGCGAGATACGTGTAGGAAGCGTGAAGTTCATTGTTGATCTGACGATTCAACGCTTCTGCGACATTCGGGTTCAACTTCATCTTCATCTCCTGTGTCACGGTGTACCGAGGCAATCATACAGCTATGTTTTCCAATGACCCGGCGCAACCGTTTCTTTCTGATTTTTTAGATATTTTTCAGTATTTTACCGGATAATTTTGCACATGAAAGGCACTCGCAACACCAAAGGTTTTCCGCGATCCGATGCTATCGGTCGCCAAATCTCTGGCAACCGAACGGAACAAGCGGCAGGTGCCGGCCCTCCCCACGGAACGACTTATCGCTCAGTTGACTGGCAGGCATAAATTCAGAGCTTCGCGCCAACGATAAGGCGGGCAAATAAATTTTGCTCCAAGCCGAAGTTTTTCGCTCAAAGCCTCTTGAACACTCCGAACAACAGTCGTAGATAGCCGCTCACCGTTGGGGTGTAGCCAAGTGGTAAGGCAGCGGTTTTTGGTACCGTGTATCGTAGGTTCGAATCCTACCACCCCAGCCACCCACTCACTAATCTTCAGCTCACGAGAGTTTGCGTCGATATTGCTGCGTGATTTCCGCACCTTGGCTCAAGCAACTTTCGACAGAGACATGGGATAGGCAGTAAAAACGGCCGATTTCGGCCCTTAATCTCGGTTTGCCAATTCGGCGGTACGAGTTTGGTAGATTTTGGAGAGGTTTTGCTCAGAGCTTAGCAAACCGTTCGCGTTGCTCAGACCAGAGAGCCGGGACGCCTGACCTGATGAGATAGTTAGACGTGAGGCCATCCGGCTGTTCGCCTAATGCGATGGAGTCGAGAATGTCCGGCGACAGCATCGCCAGATCGACTACATCCTGAACGCGGCGCTTGGATGTGCTTTCCGTCTTTGCGATTTCGGTAAAGGTCTTTCCGCTCTTGATCATAGCCATCCACCGCTGCGCTTTGACGATGTTCTGAACCAGAGTGAGATCCGCCTCCGAGGGTGCGTCTCCCAGATGTAACTTCAGCTCGACTCCTCGCCGGCGCATCCGGAACGGAGCTTCGATGCACAGGGCAGATATGTCTAACCGATCTAGTTTGCACTCAAGCTGCTCGGCTATTTCCCTGTGGCCAAGAAGAACAGTCACCTGGCCTGGTTTGAGATCAACTCGCGCGACAAGAGCAAGGCACTGTTTCGCACTTTGAATGGATTGCAATTTCGTGGAGATGCCCGGGATCTCTGCAGCAGATACGTCCCGCAGGAGGGCTATAGCAAAATCCGGACAGCTCAGGTTTTTTCTGATGACGTCAGCGATCAAAGTTTCCAGTTCATCCGCAGGCAGACGCCAAGCATCTGGATGCTTCTGGCTGCGGCCCTTCACCAGTCGGTGGGAGATGTAGTACCGCAGGCGTGTGCCATTCTTCCTGCTGTGGCTGGGTGTCAGGCGGTCGCCGGTTTCATCGAACAGCTTGCTAGCCAATAGGGATCGCCGGGCTTTGCTTTTGGCCCCTCGCGATTTTGCGGCCCCGTCTTGCAGCATCTGCTGAACCCGGTCCCAGACGTCAGGCGCGATGATCGCAGGATGCTGACCGTCATAAACTTGGCCTTTGTGACGAATCCGCCCGGCATAAATCGGGTTGCTCAGAATATGATGGATATGCCCGCGATCAATATGAATACCGCCAGACACCAGCCCTTCCCCACGCACGCGCCGCCGAGATCTGAGGTCCATCGCGTCTGCGCACTCTTTCACAACGCGGATGAGGCCATGCTCAAGATAGAGATCATAGAGTGCTTTAACAGTCGCCGCTTCCTCCGGCTCAATCTTCAGCGTCCGGCCATCTGCCTGATAGCCTAAAGGGCCGTTGCCACCCATCCAAAGCCCCTTGCGCTTAGAAGCAGCTATTTTGTCGCGGATGCGCTCAGCCGTGACCTCTCGCTCAAGTTGCGCAAAGCTGAGCAGAACATTCAATGTGAGCCGCCCCATGCTGGTCGCTGTATTGAAGCTTTGCGTGACCGACACAAACGACGCTTCGGCTTGATCCAACCGTTCCACAAGCTTAGCGAAGTCCGCCAGTGAGCGGGTCAACCGGTCGATCTTATAGACCACGATTTGATCGACGCGTTTGTCATCCACGGCTTGCATCAACCCCTGCAAGGCGGGGCGCTCGAGATGTCCGCCGGAGATCCCGCCATCGTCGTAGCGATCCGGGAGCAGCTCCCATCCTTCATGCTTCTGGCTAGCGATGTAGGCTTCGCAGGCCTCTCTTTGCGCATCCAGAGAGTTGAAGTCCTGCTCAAGCCCTTCTTCCGAGCTCTTGCGGGTATAGATCGCACAGCGGACCCGGCGCATCACTGGACCCCGAAGAAGCGCGGGCCGGACCAATGGGCGCCGGTGATATACTTGGCGATGGCTGACAGCGAACGCCAGGTTTTACCGTCCATGACGTACCCACCCTCAACGACCTCGACCTGGTAAGTCCGCCCGTTCCATTCTCGAACAAGCTGAGAACCGGGCTTGGCGGTCGTGGTCAACGTTTTCCCAGCTGCAATCTGCTTCAGTCGTCGGGTGGTTTTAACAGACACACCGCCCAGCGCCCTGTTCTGCGTTTCCCAGATTAGCACCCGCTTCATGAACTGTGGCGAAAGATACTTCGGTGGTGAGCGCCCGAAGGTCTCTCGCCATCGGTCGAGGCACGCTGCGCGATCAAGGGCTTCGATCTCTGATATTTGGATCGAAACATCTTCGTTTTGCTCCGCTTTCATTGGTTGCCCTGCATTTCGACAATTCGGTAGATCGATCCCTTGTCGGTCTCCGCCCTGTCGACCAAACGTCCTGCTTTGCGCTGCGCGGATATCGCCGCCCGAGCCGTATGCGGTTGCCAGCCGAAGGTCTGTTGAAGTTGTGCGATTGTGACGCCGGACTTCCGCGTCAGCATTTTGTACAGCTGCTTTTGGCGGGTCGGCTTTTTGGCAACCTTCGTGTTTCTGTCCGAATTTTGGGTTGCCGCAATTGGTGTTGTCATCGTGTTTCTCCACTCTGAGGGCAAAGGTTTATTCCTCGCCCTGTACTGAGTGGAGCCCAGTGATCCCGGGCATATTCGACACAGACAGTACCGCTCTGAACCGTCGTGAAGTCCAGTCCATTCAAGGAGAAAGCCCGAACTTTTTTTAGATCAGTGGGTAATGGCTTCCGTGCCCACTTTCCGACCACAAGCGGTCATCTGACGGAAAGACTCAGATGACTGCATCGAGCCCATCTTGACCGATTCTGCGCGACGCACGAACGGGCGTGAACCACGTTTTGCCGCCATTTGTTATGGTTAGTAAGGTCCCAGAGCTGCCCTTGAGGACTGTTTTCAAATGCTGCATTCGCAGTTCGCATTGCTGCCGTTCGCTGCACCTGCTTGATCTCGGTAGCGATAGACGTCTGTACAGTGGACCTTGCAGTCCTCCGATTCTTGCACTGGATGGCCGCAGTCAGCTCAACGCTGACCTCGTCAGTTTTCACCTGGACGACAAACCGAGTATCGCTCGTGCCTGCGTAGGTGTTGCGACTGGTCGGCCGTACTGAACGCAGATATCCGACGTGCGTTCGACCAATGCGGCGTTCGATGAGGCCAAAGTTTTTTTGTCCAGACGCACATTGTCTTCCAGACCCGTTCGTGCATGGCCTCCGGACGAAATTGCCCATTCGTTCAAAACAATCTGTTGCGCCCCAATCCCGGCGGCGCACCAGGGGGCGTCAGGGAATAGTCTATTGACAGTTTTTACATAGAAATCAAAAATCTCACGGTCTGCCGGCATCGCGTTTTGGACACCCATGACAAATTGCACATAAGGCGTATCTTTGATTTGCCCTTTCCGATGCATGTCAGCCGCCTTCAGAATGTGACTCAGATCGAAGGCTTCGATCTCAGGCTTGACGCCATAGGTCACCATTTCCGCCGCCAACCAGTCGACCAGATCAGGCGGGTTTTCATACACGCGCGTTGGAAAGTTGTTCGACCCCACCGACAAGGAGGCCATATCCGGCCGCAATGGCAACATGCCACCCCGCGTCTTGCCCGCACCGGACCGCCCGCCTGTCGAAAACTGAATGATCATGCCGGGGCAGTGTTTCTCCAACCCCTCTTTCAATCTTGCGAATTTGTCAGGATCGCTTGACGGCGTTTCGTCTTCATTGCGCACATGTGCGTGACAGATGGTTGCCCCCGCTTCGAACGCTTGCTGGGTGCTTTCGATTTGTTCTTCGACGGTTATTGGCACGGCCGGGTTATTGGCCTTTGTGGGCAAAGACCCGGTTATCGCGACGCAAATGATGCACGGCTCGCCCATGTCACACCTCTTGGGGTGCCAGGACGAAATCAAATTCGACATCCCAATACGGACCGTCGAAGCCAACTTGCTCGGAGCGTACCGGGTCATCGACGCGGTTGAACTCGGCAATCAGACTTTCTTTGACACCAAAAACGGAATCCGAATGGAGATATTTATCCTCGGGGTCAAAAATGTGGGTTGTCAGTTCGTCATAGCCATCCTTGGACACAATGTAATGCAAATGGGCTGGACGAAACGGGTGGCGCCCCAACCGGTTCAACAGATCTCCGACGGGGCCATCGTCAGGAATTGAATAATGTTTGGGCCTGACGGCGCGAAACCAGTATTTCCCGTCCGGTCCTGTTCTAAAAACACCGCGCAAATTGAAATCGGGTTGGATGCCCTTTTGCTGAACGTCATAGAACCCTTCGTCGTTTGCCTGCCAGACGTCGATTTTGGCGCCTTCCAGCGCGTTGCCATCAACATCTGTCACGCGCCCCCGCACCACCATATCTTCGCCCTTTTGATCGAGGCATATGTTGTGGCCCATTGCATATTCAGGGGCATCGCCGACGTGAAATGGGCCCAACACAGTGTTCTCCGAAGCACCAGAGGGGCGGCGGGAATTTACAGCATCCACCAACATCGAAACGCCCAGGACATCGGACAAAAGTATGAACTCTTGCCTCCAGTCGTCGCACATGTGACCAATCTTGGTCAGGAACATGATGGCTTCGAACCATTCCTGCTGCGTCGGCTCGATTTCTTTAACCGCTTCATGAAGCTTGCGGGTGATCACCTCCATCACCTCTTTAAGCCTTTCACTTTCCGCATTTTTATTGCGGGCCGCAACCACCTCGGCCGAGTTTTCCTCGGTGAAGTATCCCATCTCATGCGAGTCCATTGTGATCTCCTAACCTGTAAAACCTGATCCGTTTCTGTTTATCGCGAAAGGACTGTGGTCAGAGCGCGACGCAGTTCGGCCTCGGCATTTGCGGCCTTGTCAGCTGAGCGCCATGCGACGTGTTGATCGGGGCGGACCAGTAAACAGCCCGTATCCGAAATTTCCGATGCGCGCGCCCAATCCCCGGTATGGTCGACATAGGTCTGGCGCGGGCCGATTACGTGACAGCGAATGGGCATTCCCAGCTCATTTGAGACGATCTCGGCCGCTGTTACCCAGGCCTCGCCACCAATTCCGGTCAGCACGGTGAATTCTCCGCGACCACACAAATCCAGAGTTGAATGCTTGTTCCCTGTATCATGATCAAACACCCAGACATGTGGAATACGCGCGCCGGGCCAAGTCGTCCGCTGGTAGTGGAGTTCGGCGTCCTGATCGAAACCGGGGTTCGGTTGGCCATCTGTTTCAATTGCGCTGGAATCGTAACGTTGATTCATTTCGACACCATGCGCGTCGAATTCATATTTCTTGAAGGCTATGGCCTCGCGAATGGCCTGTCGTTGAGCGGCCGCTTCCGGCGTTGACCCGGTCCTTGCCTCAAGGTTGCTTTGCATGACCTGCGGGTCGACCCCTTCGGCCATGCCAAGCGCTTCGAAGATCGGTCCGAATTCACCAATCGACTGGTTGGCCCGCGTGACGATCTGCTTTGCCACCGGTGCGCGTTCCTCGCTGTAGCTGTCCAACAAGCGTTTTCCAGCATGACCTTTCAATACGGCCGCCAGCTTCCACGCGAGGTTAAAGCTGTCCTGGATCGACGTGTTCGACCCGAGCCCGTTGGATGGTGGGTGTCGGTGTGCCGCGTCACCCATGATGAACACGCGATCCTTCTGCATATGGGTCGCGTACATGTTGTTGACGGTCCAGGTGTTGGCACTGATCAGTTCGATCTCAAGCTCGGGATCGCCAACCAATTGCCGTGCTACTTGCGTGGCCATCGCCTCATCAACTTCGGGGGCTGGTTGATTGATGTCATAGCCCCAGACAATGAGCCATTCGTTCCACGGGCGGACCATGCGGACCAGACCCATGCCGATGCCACCCACATTTGCGCCGGGTTGCATCACCCAGTAGAGAACCGATGGGCGATGCGCGACGTATTTGCTGAGATCCGCGCGGAACAGGATGTTCATCGAACCACCGACACCCATCTGGCCTTCGAACGGTAGCCCCTCATGTTCGG
Source organism: Ruegeria sp. CH8 (assembly GCF_056536985.1). Taxonomy (NCBI): domain Bacteria; kingdom Pseudomonadati; phylum Pseudomonadota; class Alphaproteobacteria; order Rhodobacterales; family Roseobacteraceae; genus Ruegeria; species Ruegeria sp. CH8. The sequence continues at coordinate 90,925 of NZ_JBQFQR010000017.1, forward strand.
CGACCAGAGAATTGCCCCCGTCCGCACCGACAAGGTACTTCGACCGGATGGTGATCTCTTCACCCGACAACCGATCAAGGCACGTCGTCGTCACTCCATCTGCGTCTTGCTCATGACGCAAGTATTCAGTGCTCATGCGCGCCTGCGTGCCGCGGCGACAGGCCGTGCCGAACAGGATCGGCTCCATGAACGTCTGCGGTAGGTCGTTCATCATGGTCGGGCTGGACAGCAGGTGTTCGGCCTTGGACAGGGGATGGTTGCCCCAGCTTTTCATGCGCCCAATTTCTTCACCGGCAAGGCTTTCGCAGAACACGTTCTCGCCCATCAGGTCCTGATGGGCCGCGTGCATGTAGGCTTCGGCCTCGACCTCGTGACCAAGGTCGCGCAGCACCTCCATCGTGCGCTGATTGGTGATATGTGCCCGCGGCGTATTGGCCAGCCAGCGATAGCGGTTGATAACCATGTTCTCGACGCCATAGCTGGACAGCAAAGCCGCCGTTGCAGACCCCGCCGGGCCGGTCCCGATGATCAGGACATCCGTTGTAATGGTGGCCATAAGCTCTCTCCCTTGTTCTTTGAATGTCTCAGGACCGCGGATCCCAAAGGCGGCCGTCATATTCTTCCTCATAGGCTTTGCCGTCCGGGTAGGTGACCAGTTCAAGCTGCATGCCCCAAGGGGCGAGGAAATAGACCCAGGTCTCGCCAGCACTTGGGCCGTCGGTCATGGTTGTCGGGTTGCCGAGGACCTGAATGCCCTTGTCCTGCAAATAGCTGACGGCACCTTCCATATCGGTGGTGTAGAACGCGATGTGATGCCCGCCGATATCCGAGTTGCGCGGTAGCTTCGTATCCTGATCGGGCGCCGTATATTCGAAGATTTCGAAATTGGCGCCGTCGCCACAGCGCACCAGCCGCATCGTCGGGATTTCGGCTTTGGCATCGACGTTCAGATGCTCCGCCATCCAGGTGCTGTCACCGCCCGAGAACGGTCCCAACGGGTAGAACACATTGCATCCGATCACGTCCTGAAAGAAGGTGACAGCCTCATCAACGCTCGGGACTGTAAATCCCACGTGGTCTGTGCCCGTCATTCCCGGCAGGGAGCTGCCAGCAAGTGCGCCAGTTCCAAGTGCTGCGGCCGCGACCGTCAACGCGATTGTTTTCATGGATCAATCCTCCTTGTTCGACTGCGCGCCAATCACCAAACGACGGCGCACGGGGAATATTTGAAGTCCGGTTTTTTCGGTGATCAGCCCCCAGAGGCCGCGCGGGGCGAAGAGCATGACGGCGATCCCGATCAGACCAAGCACCATGAGGTACCAGGAGCCGTAGTCGGCCAGCAGGCTCTGCAATATGAAGAAGATCAGCACGCCCAGGATTGGGCCTTCAATGGTCCCGATGCCTCCGATAACAACGATGAAAATCACGTAAGCGGTCCAGTCGGTGACCGAGAACGCCGCATCAGGTGAAATCCGCAACTTTTGAACATAGATCAGCGCGCCGGTCAGCCCGGTTCCTGCGGCTGAGACCAAGTAGACCAGCCATTTCATCCGCACCGCATCGACGCCAACAGACTTAGCCGCTTCAACGTTGTCCCGTACCGCCGCCAGCGCCAGCCCACGCTTCGTTCTGAGCAGCCAGTAGATGCCCGCAATCGTTGCGATCACCAGCGCCAAGGCCAACCAATACGTCAGGATATCCCGCGCTGCCGCGCCGCGAACGTCAAACGTGGTTTGGATCCACTCGGTGGCCCACATCTCACGCGTTGCGGTGCGCGGCAGAGAGGTGCCGGTGCCGCCACCGAGCACTTTCCATTGGGCCACCAGCAGGCGCATGACCTCGGCGATGACCCATGTTCCGATGGCGAAGTAAGCCCCTTGCAGGCGAAAGGCGAAGAAGGCCGTAGGTATAGCGACAATCAGGGCTGCAGCGCCGCCCAACAGGATCGCCGGAACCGGGTCCATACCCCACAGGATGACGCCGCCGAACATGGCATAGGCCCCCATACCAACAAAGGCTTGTTGTCCGACCGAGACCAAACCGCCGTACCCCGCCAGCAGGTTCCAGAACTGCGCTAGTACAAGCATGGTGAAGATGAAGAACAGGTCTTGAATCAACCCCCTGCTGGCAAACGTCGGCAGCAGGATGAACAAAATGATCAGGGCGACGCAGACAGCTCCGGCGCTGTAGGATGCGCGGGTCTGAGTCTGGACGCTGTACATTGAGGTATCAGTCATTAGTCAACCGCCCTTGGAAACAGGCCTCTGGGTTTGATCAGAAGCACGATGAGAAAGGCCAGGTGGCCAGCCAGGATTTGCCATTCGGGGTTGATCGCCGCACCAACGGTCTGCGCGAGGCCGATGATGATGCCTCCAATCAACGTGCCCCACAGGCTGCCGAGGCCGCCAATGATTACGGCTTCAAAGGCGTAGATCAGGCGCGCTGGGCCGATGTTCGGGTCAAAGTTCGCCCGCATTCCTAGATAAAGCGCCGCCAAGGTCACCACGAGCATTGCGATGGCTGTCGCATTGGCGAAGATACGTTCTGGCCGGATACCCATCAGACCCGCTGTCACCGCATCATCCGAGGTCGCGCGGAACGCTCGGCCCAACTCTGTGCGGTAGAAAAGTTGGTTCAGACCTACGATGACAAGGATAGCCGAGGCAAAGGTCAGCAGCGGCAGAACACCAAGATTCAACCCGCCTATTTGAACGGAAGCGGTTGCAATCTCACCCGCAGGCAAACGTTGGCTATCTGCTGAGAACCCTTCGAGCAGAGCATTCTGCAAGACGATCGACAGACCGAATGTCACAAGCAAAGGCGGTAGGATATCAGGCCCCAGCACTCGGTTCAGCACGTGCCTTTGCAAGGCCCAACCCACGCCAAACATGATTGGTGCGGCAATGATGGCTGCCAGAAACGGCGACAGCCCAAACAACGAGACCAATAGAAGGATCAGATAGGCTGCAAAGACGATCAGATCGCCATGGGCCAAATTGACCAAACGCATGATCCCGAACACGAGGCTCAGGCCTGCCGCGAACAGCGCATAGAGCCCGCCCAACAGAACGCCCTGAATGATGGTGTCGATCCAGATCATGCGGCGGCTCCTCCGAAATAGGCGTCGTGAATGGCTTCACGGCTGAGCGTCTCGGCGGTGCCTTCCAGCGTGACGCGACCCTCCATCATGCAGTAGACGCGATCCGCGACTTTCATCGCCTGGCCAATGTCCTGCTCCACCACGATCAGGCTGGCTCCGGCCTCCTGAATGCGGGGGACGGCGTCGTAGATGTCCTTGATGACCACAGGTGCCAGCCCGAGGCTGATCTCGTCACAGAGCAAAACGCGCGGGTTGCTCATGAGGGCGCGGCCAATTGCCACCATCTGCTGTTGCCCACCTGAGAGAGCCGTCCCCGGATGGTTGCGACGCTCTTTCAGGATCGGGAACAGGTCGTAGATCGTTTGCAAAGACCAATGGCCTGACACTTTTCGGCCATAGGTGCCGATCAGCAAATTTTCTTCGACACTGAGAGAAGGAAACAACCGACGCCCCTCGGGCACCATGGCCACTCCGCGCGCCATAATCTCGTCCGCGGCTAGGCCTCCGATGGGTTGACCGTCAAAGCGCACCTGTTCGGGCCCGTTGGTCAGAACGCCAGAGATCGAGCGCATGAGAGTCGATTTCCCGGCCCCGTTCGCGCCGATAATGGCGACGGTTTCGCCTTCGTTCAGGTGGATATCCACGCCGAACAGGGCTTGGAAATCTCCGTAATGGGCGGTCAGCGCGTGGGTTTCCAGCAGGCTCATCAGACTTCGATCCCCAGATAGATTTCTTTGACTTCCCGGCTGTTCATGATCGTGTCCGGATCGCCCAGGCCGATCACCTTGCCGAAATCCAGAACCAGCAGCCGTTCGACGACAGAGGTGAGCGCATGCAGGACGTGTTCGATCCAGATAATCGTGACACCGCTGCTGTGCAGCCCCTTGATCGTGTTGATCAGCGCGGTGCATTCCGCATCGGTCAAACCCCCGGCGATTTCGTCCAACAGCAGAAGCTTGGGGTTTGTGGCCATTGCACGCGCCAGCTCCAGCCGCTTGCGCTGTAGCAACCGCAAACCTGCTGCCGGATCATTGGCCGCATTCAGCATTTCCGTCTGTTCAAGAATACGAACGCAGTCCTGTTCGACCTCTTGTTCGGATTTGTTCTGCCCATGCGTTGCAGCCACCAGCAGATTTTCAAACACTGTCAGATGATCAAACGGTTGAGGGATCTGAAAAGAACGCCCAACACCGGATAAGCAGCGCTGCATGGGCGGCACGCGAGTGACATCTACGCCATCGAAATGGATCGATCCCGCGTCAGAGGTCAGGTTTCCGGTAATCAGGTTGAACAGCGTCGACTTTCCGGCGCCGTTCGGACCAATGATCCCAAGGGCTTGTCCTTGCTCGACGTCAAAGCTGACATCGTCGGTGACGGTCAGGGCTCCGAAGCTTTTGGAGACATTTTTGAGCGAAAGTATGGTCATACCGGTGTTCCTGCCCCGGGCTTGAGTCCGGGGCTTTGGTTTCGTTGCGATCAGGAAATTTCTTCCATCACACCCGCAGTCGGGATCTCGGGCACGGAAGAGTTGTCGACGATCACGAGGTCATAGCTGCCATTGTCGAGCAGCCTCCACTGCCCCCCAACCAGGGGCGTTTTGGCAACGTTCTGCGCAGCGAAGGGTGGCAGGCCCGCACCATCAAACGCGATCCGGCCCACGATAGAATCCAACTGCGTGGCAGCGATAGCTTCGGCTACGGCATCGCCATCGCCCGCGTCATCGACGCGGCCCATGACGTTTGCTGCCATTTCGAACAGTGCGTGCACAAAGCCGATGGGTTGGGTCCACTGGCGGCTAGTGGCAGCCATATAGCCTTGCGCCAGTTCAGCCGAGCTCGCGCCCGTCAGCGATGACGAGAATGGATGCGTGGGCGACCACCACACTTCGGAGCTCAGATTGTTGCCAGCGCTGCCCAAGACTTCGACCGCTTGCGGAAACAGGATAGCTTTACCGATGCTCGCGGCTTTCGGCGTAAAGCCTTGCTGCTTGGCCTGGCTCCAGAATGTAGTGAAATCGGGCGGGATCGGAACACCAGTCACTATCTCGACATTCGCCTGCCGGAAGGCATTGATCTGGGACGAGAAATCGTCCGTCAGGTTCTGGTACCGCCCGGGGTCGGTCAGTGTGTATCCAAGCTCGGAAAGAGCCGGCGGAAAGCCCACATTCGGATCCCCCCAGGCATTGCCGTCACCATCATTCGGGAACAAGGCGCCAACCTGTTTGTTGGTGTCCAACTGGCCCCACATCGCGGTGAAAACAGAGATTACATCTTCGAGCCCCCAGAAGAAGTGATAGGCGTAATAGAACGGCTCCCAAGATCCGGGATCGCCGGGATTGCCCTGCTGGCCGATGAACCACGGCTGCCACGGGGCAACGGTCGAAATGCAGGGCACTTCTTCGGCCTCGCAGGTTGACGCAACCGGGTTTGTCGTTTCGGGGGTCGAGGCGACCAGCATCAGGTCGATCTCGTCATCCACGATCAACTCACCCGCAACGTCGGCGGCGCGGTTCGGGTTCGACTGACTGTCCTTGACTATCACTTCGAAATTCGCGCCAGCCTCGGACGCGGCGAAATTATCCAGAATGTACGTGTCTGCTTCGGAAAAGGCAGCCAGAGGCCCTGATTGCGGGCTGACATAGCCCAGCTTGATCTTCGCGCCCTGTGCGATAGCGGGTGCGGCGAGCGCGCCGGCGGCCAGCCCGAGGCCGGTTGCGGCGCTGGATTGCAGCAATTTGCGTCGTGTGATCATGTGTCCCTCCATTGACACGGTGAACTCAAACGCTTGGGGCGTTGCCCGCCCAAGCGTTTTGCAATAGCGCCCGCACCCCGTCAGCCGTGACAGAGCGCGGGTTCCAATACGGATTTTTGAGTGCGATTTCTGTGGCGCGATCCAGATCGTCTTCCGAAAGGCCGAGGTCTTTCAAAGCCAGGGGTGCGCCCATGGCTATGGCAAATTCCCAAAGCGCCTGACCGGGCTTAGAACCGCCAAGACTGTCTGACACGGGGGCCAGCAGATCGGGCACGCTTACGGCGTTGTAAGCGATGGCATGGGGCAGAACGATCGCATGGGTTTCCGCATGCGGCAGATTGAAGGACCCGCCCAGCGTATGGCAAAGCTTGTGGTGCAGGGCCATTCCGACCAGGCCAAGTACCGTGCCGCAGGCCCACGCGCCGCGCTGCGTTTCTTCTCTGGCTTTCAGGTCGTTGGGGTTTTCGACAACGGTTGGCAGACCCTCTGCGAACGCTTTGAGACCGTTGATTGCCAGCGCAGTAGTTTCCTCTGTGCGGTCTTTGGCATAGAGCGCTTCGGCCGCGTGCGCCACCGCGTTCAGCGCGCTGGTCACGGTCATTGAAGGCGGCAAAGAGGCCACAAGTTCAGGATCATACAAAATGACCCGCGGCAGAACGTTAGCGTCTGTAAGAGTGGTTTTGATACCTTTATCAGTCTGACCCAGGATCGGCGTGGCCTCACTGCCGGCATAGGTGGTTGGGATGGCGACCTGCGGTAGCCCGGTGCGCAGGGAAATTGCCTTGCTCAATCCGATCGTCGAGCCGCCTCCGATGGCCACTACACTGTCGGCTTGAACTGACTGGGCATGTTCGACTGCCTCTTCGGTGACGTCGACCGGCGTGTGCATTGTCGCGCGGGTAAATACACCCGACGCGCGATCCCCGATCATTGTCGCCAGTTCCATCGCCATATCCACTTGTTGTGGCGTCGAAAGAATCAGCGCTTTTGTCGAGCTTAGTTCAGACAGCTCGGAACAAATGTCGTTTCGCAAACCCGCGCCGAACCGAACCTTCTGACCGTTAATGCTGGTGATGCTGAGACCCATTGAGAGGTTTCCCGACCTGCGAAGAATTGTGAATTTGGTCAACGCTAGCAGGGCACGAACGGGTTCTTGATCGAATTTGGAACTGATAATATAACCTTGGGTTATGAAGTTAGATCCACGACATCTCGAAATTCTCGCGGCCATCGTCGAAGCGGGTGGCTTGACCGAAGGCTCTGTTTTGCTTGGTAAATCTCAGCCCAGTGTCTCGCGCAGCGTGTCCTTACTGGAAGATCGCGTGGGAGAACCCCTGTTCCTCCCCGCGCGGCGACCTCTGCAACCTACCGAACTTGGTCTTTCATTGGCGCGTGAGGGGCAGAGGATTCTGGATGCCGGCCGTCATGCGAGCCGTCTGGTGGACGAATACCGGCAAGGCCTTGCGGGCGCGGTGCGGGTTGCGGGTACGCCAATCTTCATGGACGGCGTGATCTCGAGCGTGATCGCGGAGTTTCAGGCCGAGCACCCAAACGTCCGGATCGACCAGTCCTATGGATATCCCGCGGACCTGTTGTCGCAGATTTCCAATGAGACATTGGACGTGGCAATTCTTCCTATTCGTCCGGCCGACGTATCTGAAGAGTACGAGTTTCGCCAAATCCTTCCTGGGCGAAATGTTATTGCTTGCCGCATAGGGCACCCTTTGGCGCGCAAGAAAGAGGTGAAACTCGATGATATTACCAACTATCCTTGGATCGCCCCGCCCGCGAACAGTCCACTTTTTCGCGACCTGAGAAATACCTTGGATGGAATTGGTGTGCGTGACCTCAAGATAAGCTTTACCGGAGGGTCTCTCAGCGCGGTCGCAAATGTCTTGACTGGCTCAGACTCTTTGACCGTGTTGCCGTTCTCGGTTGTCTTCATGATGCAACGCCAAAACACCCTGACATCCCTTCCCATCAAGATCGGCGACCCGGACCGCCACCTGGGCTGCGTTACGCTTTGCGATCGAATAATGTCTCCTTCATCGAGCCGATTCATTAGTTTTGTTGAACAAAAATTTCAGGTCTTGGATCGATTGATTTGCAATGCCTGAGTTGACCGCTGATGCAGGTCAATGGTTCCAGCCCAAGGTTACTTCAGCTTCGAGCTCATCGCCGCCCTGCGGCTGTGCAGAAATCAGCTGCCTAAAGTGAACACCGGAATGTCAGCTTTCACAGATTGCCCCACAAAATCTCGCACTTGCGGGGTGTCTTTGCCCCCTAAAATTGTGCCACTACTTTGGCCGAGAAGGGGGAACAAGGGATGGCTCGGAAGCGATACTCGGACGAAGACATT